>DATJTL010000528.1:0-6600 GCA_035503415.1 Xanthobacteraceae bacterium | reverse complement strand
AGCGCGCCGATGCGCTCGGCGATGCGCTCCGCCGACATGCCGGGACCGGGCAGCCGCTTGGGCCACGATGTGACCATGCGCCAGCGCAGCGTGCCGCTCTGGGCCAAGGCCGGCGCGGACGGAGCGGCGGCAAGAAGTCCGAGCGCGCCGCCGCCGGCAACGGCACGCCGGGAAATTTTCATCCGGTTCATCGGCTCAACCTTTCCCCGGTGCGGCGCGGACGGCGCGCGGTTTTCTCCCGGCAAGCGCCGCTTCCCATACCTCGTGGATGTGCGCGACCTCCCGCTCGAAGCGCTGCAGGAAGATATGCGCCTGAGTGGACAGCGTCCGCCGCATCGGCTCGATCACCACGAATTCGGCGTGCAGCTCCGGCGCAACCAGCGGATTGACCACCAGCTCGCTGCGGAAAATGTCGTTCACGGAGATCACGCTGGGCAGGATCGTCACCCAGTCGGAGCGGGCCACAAATTCGAGCGTGGCGATCATGGCGTCCATCTCGAGCTTGGTCTTGATGTCCACCCCATGAGTCTGAAAATAGGTTTCGAGGTTGCGGCGGCGAATATTGTCCGGCCCGGGCAGCACGATCTTGAGCGGCTTGCACTCGGCAAGGCGGACCGGCGACAACGGCTTGAAGCCGGCGCGCGGGCCGGACAGCAGCATTTCGCGATCACGCACCAAAAGGCGCGAATTCAATCCGATCGTGCCCTCGAAGGCCGGCACCACCGCAAAGTCGAGCTCTTCGTCGAGCACCATCTTGGTGAGGAGCCCGCTATAGCCCTCGACGATGTGCAGCCGCACTTCCGGGCAGCGCGGCACGAAATCGTCGAGCACCGGCGCCAGCACGGCACGCGTGAAGGTCGGCATCAGACCGATGCGCAGATCGCCGCTGACCTGACCGGCGACGGCGCGCGCCTGCTCGACCGCTTTCTCGAGCGCACCAACGGCGCCGACACAGCTCTTGTAATAGCGCAACCCCGCCGGCGTCGGCACCACCCCTCCGGCCGCACGCTCGAATAGCCGCACCCCGAGCGTACGCTCGACCGCGGCGACATGCTGGGAAATGCCCGATTGGGTGGCGTTTTCCCGCGCCGCCGCCCGCGTAAACGAGCCTTCCTCGCACACCGCGATAACGGCACGGACCTGCCGCAGAGGAATGTTGTACATGCCGGGCCACCATTAGAAAACCTTATGCCGAACGACAAATTATATCATTTCTTCCAGTTTCGCCACGCGCATAACATCAATCTGATCCACAATAGCAGTCGCACATCGCCAAGCATCGACCGGGAGGAACAAGCATGGGCACGGCAAATTTCGGCATCGCCGGTATGGATTGGCAGCAGCGCGTCAATTGGGACCGCCTGCGCGAGTACCGGATCGAGCGCGCGCGGCAAATGATGAAGAAGCACAAGCTCGGCGCGCTCTTGTGCATGTACGACGAGAACGTCCGCTACATCACCGGCACGCTGACGCCGGGCTGGAACCGGCTCAAGCCGGGGCTGCGCTACGCCATGCTGTGCGGCGACGGCCGCCCGGTCCTGTTCGAGCAGGGCGATCTCGGCTTTCAGATCGAGCGGCACTCGCCGTGGATTCCGAAGGAGAACGTGCGCCACTCGTTCGCCTGGATCAAAGGCGCCGCAGGTCCCGCCGCCACCCAGCAGGTGAAAAAATTCACCAAGGCTGTGAAGCAGGCGATGGCGGACAATGGAGTCGCCGGCGAGAAGCTCGGCTGCGACTTCATCGACATCAACATGCTCAACATCTTCAAGGAAGAAAACATCAATTGGGCCGACGGCATGACGCCGATGATGGAGGCGCGCGCGGTCAAGAGCCCCGACGAGCAGGAATGCTTCCGCATCGTCGGCGCCATCGGTGACGCCACCCATTGGGAGTGCATGAAGTTTTTGCGCCCCGGCATCACCGAGAATCAGGTCACCGCGCACCTGATGCAGTACCTCTACAACATTCCCGGCATGGAGGACGTGGAAGACGTCATCGTCTCGTCGGGTCCCAACACCTGGCCGAACTGGCGCAATTTCTCCGATCGCATCATCCAGCCCGGCGACATCGTGTTCATGGATTTGGCGGCGCTGACCTGGAACGGCTACAAATCCTGCTATTACCGCACCTATTGCGTCGGCAAAGAGCCGACCCAGGAGCAAAAGGACACCTACCAGACCGCGCTCAAGTGGCTGTACGATTCGATCGGTGCGGTGAAGGTCGGCGCCACCACGCGCGACATCGCGATGAAATGGCCGTCGGCGATGGAGACCTGGGGCTACGAGGACGAAGACCAGGCGGCCGCCAATCTGTGGGGCCACGGGCTCGGGCTCGCGCAATACGATCCGCCGGTCATTTCCCGCATCTGGTCGCTCGATCATCCGATCGACATTCAGGAAGGCATGACCTTCGCGTTGGAGACCCAGCACGGGAAAAAGTACCGCTATGGCGTGCGCATCGAAGAAATGCTGATCGTGCACAAGAATGAGATCGAAATCGTCTCCAACTTCCCGGTCAAGCAGATCACCGTGGTGGATCCCCTGCCGGGTTACGGAGATCATGTGAAATAGTGACGCTAGTTTCCCGGGCGCAGCGCAGCACGCAGCGAAGTGAAGTGGTGCGCTGCAGACCCGGGATCGTTGCAAACTCGGAGTCCATGACGGTCCCGGATGCGGTGCACCGCTTCGCGCTGCACCGCATCCGGGAAACGGAGTCCGTAGTGACGGATCGGTTGATGAGTCATTTCATCCTCCCCCTCTCCTCCCCCGCCGCGGCCGACGCCGAGTGCGTCGGGCCGAAGGCGGCTAACCTGGCGCGGCTCCGCCAGGCCGGCCTGCCGACTCCTGGCGGCTTCTGCATCACCGCCGACGCCTATCACCGGCAAATCCAACATCTCGACCTCACGGACGCGCTCCGCGCCTTCGCCGAAGCGGATCAGACAACGCAGCGGCGGCTGTCGGTGGAAATCAGGCTCGCGCTCTATCAGAGCGATCTTGCGCCCGATTTGCTGGCTGACATCCTGTCCGCGTGGTGGGGAGCGCCCAAGCCCGCCGCGGTACGTTCTTCAGCCCTGATCGAGGATCGCGCCGGCAGCAATTTCGCCGGCCAGTTCGAAAGTTTTCTCGGGCTTGCGGGCGACGCTGAATTCCTCACCGCGCTGCGGGCCTGCTGGGCGGCGTTGTGGACGACCAATGCGCGCCGATCGATGGCGCAGCACGATCTTGCTCCGAGCGACACCGCGATGGCGGTTCTGGTGCAGCCGCTCATCGCTGCGCGCGCTTCGGGCGGAGGCTTAAGCGAGACCGCCGAAGGCCAGATGCTGCTCTCGGCCACGTGGGGGCTCGGTTCGACGATCGCGCAGGGCGAAGTCGTGCCCGACCGCGTTGTGTTGTCGCGCCAGGGCTTCGTGCGCAAGAACGAAGCCGGGCGCAAAGACCACCGCGAAGCCTGTCTGCACGGCGCCGGCACGGCGGCGCAGGCGGTGCCCGCTGATCTTGCCCGCGCGCCGTGTTTGCAGGCCGGCGAAGCGACCGCGCTGGGGCGCCTCATGCGCAAGGCCGAGGACATTCTCGGGCATGCCGTGGAAATCGAATGGGCGCTCGACCACGAAGGCTTCAAGCTCCTTCAGGCGCGGCCGCTGCATGTTGCCGAGCCGCACGTGCCGGACGAAATCTGGCTCAAGCATCCGGGGCTGAACGGCCATCCCGCCGGCATCGGCTGGGGCAGCGGCCGCGCGGTGGTGGTCAATTGCGAATGCGAGCTGTCGCGGGTCGCGCCGGGCGACGTTCTGGTCACCCGCGTCGCCGGCCCGGCGCTTTCGCATATTCTGCCGCGCGTCGCCGGCGTCGTTGCCGAACTCGGCGGCTCGACCTCGCACCTGGCTTCGCTCGCCCGCGAGCGCGGCATCCCGATGGTGCTCGGCGTCAACGAGGCGACAGCGCGTATCCCCGACGGCGCGCAGGTCGCCGTCGATGGCGTCGCCGGCATCGTGCGATGGCACGCCTGATGGCAAAAACTCCCAGCCGTCCGCGCGTCTTCGTCACGCAGCCGGTTTCGGAACATGCGCTCAAGCGGCTGCGCGCGGCGGCGCGCGTGACGGTATTCGCCGATTCGAGCCGGATCATTCCCAAGCGCACCTTGATCGCAGAGTTGCGCAAGGCCGATATCCTGTTCTGTCTGCTGCACGACAAGATCGATCGCGCGGTGATCGAGGCCAACCCGGATTTGCGCCTGATCGCGGCGCAGTCGATCACGCCCTCCAACATCGATGTCGAGGCGGCGACCGCCCGGCGCATTCCGGTCACTGTCACCGCCCCCGTCACCACCGAGGCCACCGCCGACATGACCTTCGGGCTCATGCTCGCGGTGGCGCGGCGGATGGTGGAAGGCGACCGCATGGCGCGCGCGGGAAAATTTCCCGGCGCCCAATCGGCGCACCTGATGGGCTCCTTCGTCTTCGGCAAGACGCTCGGCCTTGTCGGCGGCGGCGGGCTTATCGGCAAAGCGGTGGCGCGACGCGCCCACGGCTTTTCCATGCGCGTGCTCTACTGGACGCCGCGGCGCAAGCCGGAGCACGAGGAACGCGAGGCCGGGCTTACCTACGTGCCGTTCGAGCAATTGCTGCGCGAGTCCGATTTCGTCTCCGTCCACTCGCCGCTCAACGAACAGACGCGGCATCAGATCGGCGCGCGCGAGCTTCGCCTGATGAAGAAGAGCGCGTTCCTCATCAACACCGCGCGCGGCGCCATCGTCGAGGAAGCTGCGCTGGTGGCTGCCCTGACGAAAAAACAGATCGCCGGCGCCGGGCTCGACGTGTTCGAGCACGAGCCGAAAATCGATCCGGTCCTGACGAAGATGCCGAACGTCGTGCTCACCCCGCATCTGGGCAGCGCCGCGCCGGAAGTGCGCGAAGAGATGGCCAAAATCGTCGTCGACAATATCTTGGCCTTCCTCGGCGGGCACAAATTGCCGAACTGCGTCAATCCGCAGGTTTTCGCGCTATAAATACCTATTTGGTGCGGTGCTCGACCTTTTATGGTATGTTACCAAAATGGCCAAGAAGCGCGGCACCGCTCCTAAGAGGGTCGGCGGAAAGCAAAAGACTGACGTTGTGATTGGCGCGCGGCGTTTTGCCAAGATCAGCGCCATTGAGGGAATCGTGATCACGAGTGAAATGCGGGCGCGCATTGCCGAATTTGATCGGAAAGGCATGTCCGCGGAAGAACGTCGCCGATCGATCATGCGAGTTTATCGCAAGGGTTAATCAGTCAAGATGTACGAAGTCGAGAACGACACCGTTTATTGCTACCCCGGCACGGACGTTCTCAGAAACAAGCTCGACATCAAAGACGCTGCGGCGTTGGCGAACTTTGAGGCTGAAATTAGCAATCAGCGGGCTCAGGAGCCGATTCCCGAAGGCGACTTGGATTACGCCCACTATTGCGCACTGCATAAGCATCTTTTTCAAGACGTTTATGATTGGGCCGGTGCGTCACGCAAAATCCGAATAGGAAAGGGAGGTAATTGGTTTTGCTTTCCTGAAAACATTGACGCCGAAATGACAAAGCTATTTGCGTCATTGGCGAGTGAAAACAACTTTGTAGACCTGAGCAAAGCCGAATTCGCCAAAAGAGCAGCTCACTTTCTGGCGGAGTTGAACGCCATTCACCCGTTCCGCGAAGGAAACGGACGAACCCAATTGTCATTTCTTGGAATAATAGCCGAGAACGCTGACCATCCGCTCGATTTCGAAAGGCTCGATCCGGATAAAATTCTTAACGCCATCATTGAAAGCTTCGCTGGGGACGAAGACTACCTCTGCCGCGTAATCACCGATCTAACATAAGTTTGAGGGCGCGATAAATCCTTCGGGAGCCAAACCTATACTATCGAGCACCCTAGACGCGGCCCATCTACGCCGCCGCGACCGCGATGCCCGCCTGCTCGCACGTATTGGCAACGTCGCAGACCGTGGCGCGCTGCATGTCACGCTTCCACCGCAGATCGTCGAAGTCGGTGCCGCGGTGCATGGTGCAGCGATTGTCCCAGATGACAAGATCGTGGACGCGCCAGCGGTGGGTATAGACGAATTGCCGTTGCGTGGCGTGAGCGGCGAGTTCGTCGATGAGCGCACGTCCTTCCGCCTCGGGCATCCCGAATATGCGTCCCGCATGCGAAGCGAGGTAGAGCGATTTGCGGCCCGATTCCGGAATCGTGCGCACCAGAACCTGCGGCACCGGCGGCAGCCCCTGCCGCTCCTCCTCGCTGAAATTGGAAAAGCCGAGCCGCGCCCGCGAATTGAAGTTCGAGTGCTCGGCCACAAGCGATCCGAGCCGGTGTTTCATATCCTCCGGCAGCGCGTCGTAGGCCGCACGCTCATCGGCAAATTCGGTGTGGCCGCCGACCGGCGGAATGGTGCGCGCGTAAAGCAGCGAGGCCCGCGCCGGCAGCCGCTTGAATGAACTGTCGGTGTGCCACAGCCGGTTGCCGAGCTGAAACATCCGCTGGCGCGATTCCTTGCCCCAGACTTGATTTTCCGGATCGAGGTTGGACACGTCCGCAAATTCCTGGCGCACGCGCAACTTGGCGTCCTTGCGAAAC
>DATJTL010000527.1:0-8562 GCA_035503415.1 Xanthobacteraceae bacterium | reverse complement strand
TCCGAGGGCGCTTACAACAAAGACGTCGGGCAGTTCATCCTGCCTTACGATGCGGTGCGCCAGGCGCGCGATCCGGATGCGCTGCTGCTGGGCTTCCTGCAGGAGACTTATGCGGCGGCCGCCGATCTGGCGAAATGGGATCGCGCGGCGCTGGAACGGAGTGTCTGAGATTGGCCTTCTCGGCGGGATGGGCTGACCTGCCGCATGGCCACTGCGACACGGTGACACTAAGACGTAATTGGCAGATCGGCGCGGATGGTCCCCGCCGGATCGGCCGGCAGGGCTGGCGAAACGATGCCGGTGTGCCCACGAAGAACCACTCGTCAGGGAGGTAGAATAATGTTTAGAGCCACCGCGCTGCCGCGCCGTACCGCGGCTTGGGTCTTATTGAGCGCCGCAGCGGCGCTCGCGGCCGGTGTATCGATTGCCGCTCATGCGCAGACCGCAGGCACCCCGACGGCCATTAAGGCCACCGAACTGGAGCCGACCCCTGACCCATCCTTGTCGTTCAACGACATGGCGAACGCGATGGGCCTGTTCGCCAAATATGGACTGACCTACGAGGCCGGGCCGAAACTTGGCGGCGGCGGGCCGGCGCGCGTGCAGGCGGTGGTGACCGACAATACCGAGGTGGCCACCAGCGACATCATTTCGGTCATGGGCGGCCTCTATTCCGGCGCCAAGATCAAGATTTTGATGGTCATGACGCCTTACGGCGACGAGGAGGTTTTGGGCCTCGACAAGTACAAGACGCTTAAGGACGCGGAGGGCCAGAGTTGGGGCGTAGCCAGCCTCGGCGGCGCGCAGCGCTTCAACGCGCAGATGACTGTCGAGGGCATGGGGTTCAAGCCCGATGCGTTTAGGTGGACGGCGATATCGGGCGCCGACGCCGCGCGCCTGGAGGCGCTCGACAGCGGCCGGACACAGCTTGCCAGCCTCTCGCATCTTGCCGTCATGCTCGCCGAGGCCAAAGGCTACACCAAGCAGGTCCACGTTCTGGTCGCACATACCTCGCTGCACACTCCGCCGGTTCCGCGGCTGGTGGTCGTGGCAAGCGAGGATTGGCTGAAGAGTCACCAAGCTATCGCGACGCAATACGTCGAGATGATGCTCGATGCCAACCGCCAATGGGAGAACAATGCCGGCTCATGGGTGGCGGCGGCGGGCAAGATTTACCAGGCCGCCGGCCTGAATGACCAGCAGTTGCACGAAGCCTGGAAGGAATTCCACGACGGCGGCTATTTCTCGGTCAATGGCGGCATCAACTATGCCGCCACGCAGAAGGTCATGGATCTGTTCTTCAAGCTGCGCGATGAGGCCGGCAATCAGTATCTGTCCAAACCGTCCGACCTGTATGACACCGGTCCGCTCAAGGCCGCGCTCGACAAGATGGGCGTCGTCAAGGGCACGCCCGGTCTGCCCGATGTTCCGGACTGGTACGGCAGCAAGTCCGCAGCCGCCAAATAAACGAACATCAACTGCCCGCGTCGGCTGGCGCACCGTTGCGCGCATTCCCGATCGAGTCCGCCAGCCATGCCTGAGCTTGAGTTCATCAATCTTCGGAAGACCTACCGCAGCCCGCGCGGCGAAAACCTTTTGGCGCTGGCGGACTTCAGCATGAAGCTCAGCGGCGGCCGCTTCGTCACCGTGGTCGGCCCGAGCGGCTGCGGCAAGACAACGCTGCTGCGCATGGCAGCCGGATTGATCCCGGCGGAATCAGGAGAGGTGCGACTCGACGGCGCGGTGCTGACAGGTCCCAGCCCGAAAATGTCCATGGTGTTCCAGGCGATCGGCTTGATGCCGTGGAAGACGATTGAAGCCAACGTGGCTTTGGGCATCCAGCTTCAGGTGCATCGCCGCGGCCTGAGCGCGGCGGAGTTAGAGCGCGTCCACGCCACGCTAGCCCTGGTCGGGCTGAAGGGATTCGAGCACTACTATCCGCATCAGCTCTCGGGCGGCATGCAGCAAAGAGTGGGACTGGCGCGCGCCCTGGTGCGCCAGCCCGAAATCCTGCTCATGGACGAGCCGTTCGGCGCGCTCGACGCGCAGACCCGCGCGGTGCTGCAGGACGAGCTGCTGTCGCTGTGGGGCCGAGTGAAGAGCACAGTCCTGTTCATCACCCACGACCTCGACGAGGCGATTTATCTCTCCGACACGGTCGTGATCATGGGCAGACGTCCCGGCCGGATCAAACAAGTGCTGGAGGTGAAGCTGCCGCAGCCGCGCTACACTTATGATGCGCGCGCCGAAGCCGAATTCGCGCGGCTGCGCAGCATCGCGTGGCAGAGCATCAAGGAGGAGCTATGAGCGACGCCACCAACTTGCTCCCGGGGAACTCGCCCAAGAAGGGAAAGTCGATCGCGGCGGCCATTGGCGGCAATCAGTACCTGCTGGGCGCCCTGTCGCTGATTATCTTCCTGGCCGTCTGGCAGGTGGTCAGCATGAATGTGCCGCCGATCATTCTGCCGGCGCCGGCGCAGGTCATCGCCGCCTTCGTCCAATTGACCGTCACGGGAGAACTGGTCCGCGCCACGGCCCAGACGATCTGGCCATTCGCCGTGGGCCTCGTGCTGGCTTTCGTCGTCGGCACGGTGCTTGGTCTCCTGCTCGGGATCTTCCGGCCGGCGGCTCGAGTCCTCGATCCCTATATTTTCGTGTTCTGGTCCATACCCAATATCGCCTGGCTGCCGCTGTTCATTGCGTGGTTCGGCGTCGGCAACCTGACGCTTGTCATTTTCGTGTTTGTGTCGGCGGTATTTCCGCAAATGCTCACGGTCGAATCCGGCGCCAAGGAGGCGGACAGCTTCCTTGTCGAGGTGGCGCGCTCGCTAGGCGGCACCAAGCGGGAAATCCTGCACATCGTGGTGCTGCCGTCGGCACTGCCCTATATCTTCGCCGGGTTGCGTATCGCAGTCGGCCGTGCACTGGTCGGCATCATCGTCGGGCAATTGCTGATCGTCGCCACCGGCATCGGGTACATGTTTCAGTTCTACGGCGAGACGCTGTCACTGGCCAAATACTTTGCGCCGCTGATCGTCATCGCGGGGCTTGCGGTCCTGCTCAATCGCGGTGTGAACTGGGCGGAGCGTCTGCTCATTCCGTGGAAACAGCACGCCTTCGCCTGACGCAACGCTCGCGAGTTCGTCCGCGCGCTCGGCGACGCTCGATTATGGGGTTACGTTCGCAACGAAACGGGGCTTGACGTCTGGGTTCGCCAGCCGCAGCGGCTCGCCCTTTTCGAAATTTTGGATCTGCTCGAAGCATTCGCGAAAATAGAGATCGAAATTCTCCCACTCCGCCCAACCGAGATGTGGCGTGCACAACACGTTCGGCATCTTCAGGAACGGATGGTCGCCGCCGGTGACCGGCTCGTCTTCATAGACATCGACGGCGGCATAGCCAGGCCGGCCCTTGCGCAAAGCCTCGAGCAGCGCGCCCGGCTGCACCAGCTCGGCGCGCGCGACATTGACGAACAAGGCGGTCGGCTTCATGCGCGCGAAATCGTCCGGTCCGACAATCCCCTTGGTCTCGCGCGTCAGCCGAATGCTGATCGACAGCACGTCGGCGCGCTCGAACAGATCGGCCTTCGATCGGGCGAATTCGTAACCGGCGGCAGCGGCCTTCTCCCGCGACTTCTCTTGTCCGAAGGCGAGCACCCTCATGCCGAGGCCTTTGCCGCCTTCGGCAACCAGCGAGCCGATGGTGCCCAAACCAAAGATGCCGAGCGTCGACCCGCGCAGACGGTGTGACAGCGTGCAAGGCCAGTCGCCGCGTTTCATGCGCTCGGCTTCGAGCGCGACATTCCTGCGCGAAGCGACGATCAGCGCCAGAGTGAGTTCTGCAGGCGCCACCGGGGAATTGCTCATGCCGGTGGAGACCGGAATGCCGAGTTCGGTCGCGGTGGCGAAGTCGATCCGCTGCGAATTGCGGCCGACGAGAGCAATGAGCCTGCACTTGGGAAGCCGCTCGAGCAGCGCGCGGGAAAACAGAACACGCTCGCGGATGGATACGACGACGTCGGCATCCTTGAGCCGCTCAACCAGTTGATCAAGATCGCGCGCAGGCTCGCGATAACGGACCACTTCGTGATGGCGGATCATCGAGAAGCATGGCAGCCGATCCACCACGTCTTGATAGTCGTCGGGAATGGCGATTTTCATGCACGTACAAATCTGGTGAGAGCGGCGGCGCGCTTTCAGCGAAGAAAGCGAACGCGGTAGCGGCCGGACCCGCGTTCCGGCCGCTAGACCTACATGGTTTTGTGATTGGGCGCCTGCGCATTTTCGCACAGGCGCCAAGCCCTGGCCGCGCCTCTAACGAGCAATCACGGCTTGTAGACGCCGCCGCAAACCGCTGTCTCGTTCAGCGGCTCGCAATACATCTCTTTGGGCACGACGGTATGGGTCAGCGGATCCATGAATTTGTAATCCTGCCAGAACGGCTGCCCCTTCTTCGCCAGCGCGATGCGCTCGGCCACGAAGGCCTTGCCGTCCGGATCCTTGGCGTTGCTCTGATCGGTGCCGATCAGTTTCTCATTGGCGCCGTGCGCATAGACGGTACCGTTGAACCCGTAGACGACGACGTAGAGATCGCGGTCGGTGAATAGGCCGCCCTTCTTATCGAACTCGGCATAGGACTTATCGGTGCCGTTGGCCTTGATGTAGGCGACAGCCTTCTCCACCATTGCGACCGCCTCAGCCTTGGTCGCTCGATCAGCAGCACCCGCAGCGGTCACTGTCATGATTGTGCCGACGGCGGCAGCCGCCACACAGATTGATACCCCTTTCATTGATTTCCTCCCCCAAAGATGCGTTCCCCTCATTCACATTGACGGCAGACAACGCGAAGCGCAGCCCGCCATGATCCGAACCCGTTGCCGCAGCGATTTTTCGCTTGCAGCAAAAACCGACCGATTCGGTGGTCGTCTCTTTCGTCTCTTTACGCCGCCGCGGCTTGCGCCTTGCGTTCAAGCACGAAGTCGTAGTTCACGACGTAGAACGGCTCGTTCATGATTTCGCCGGAGGGCGCCTTGCTGCCGGCCGGCATTTTGTTGAACTCGACGATCAGCGGCTCCTTTACGCCGTAGACCGCATCCTGCTCGATCCACTTGTCGCCGGACTGGAACAAATGCGTGACCAGGCCGTGATAGCCCGGCGCGCCAAGTGCGAAATGAATGTGCGCCGGCCGCATGTGGCTCATGTTGGTCCGGTTCATCAGCTCGCCGATGGTCCCGTCCATTGGGATCGTATAGGCGATAGGCGCCACCGTACGGATCAGATAGGAGCCGTCGCCCTGCGTGTGGTACAGGCCGCGCATCCAAGCACCCTCGATCTCAGGCCGCTGCGCCTCGTAAAAGCCTTCGCCGTCGGTCTGCCACAGGTCGAGCGTGGCGCCGGCGATCGGCTCGCCAGCAAGCCCGTGCACCTTGCCGACGCAGAAGCAGGGAATGCCGGGCGCGTTGTCGGCCATGTTGGCGCCGTTCGCCATGACCGGCGCGTCGGGCACGTGGAACGGACCTTCGACCGTGCTCGGCGTCGCCTCGGTGCTCTGGCGGTGATTGATGGCGTCGACCAGCATGCTCACGCCGAGCACGTCGGAGAACAGGATGAATTCCTGGCGTTTGTCGTCGCACATCTTGCCGGTGCGGGTGAGGAAGTCGATCGCCGTGGCCCATTCTGCTTGGGTAGGCTCGATCTCGTGCACGAAGGCGTGCACGTGTTTCACCAAAGCCTGCATCACCTGTTTGAGCCGCGGATCGGGAATGTCGCTCCAGCGCTTGAGCACGGTATCGGTCAAGGTCTTTTCCGTTGCGTAGGGCATCGTCGTCTCCCTGAAATTCGTCCGTCAGATTTACGCGCCGTTCAGCTCGCGGCGGACGAGCGCCGCGCCGTCGGCCATGGCTTTCATCTTAGCAAATGCCACCGGGCGTGGCAGGTATTTCATACCGCAATCGGGCGCCACCACCACCCGGTTCGCCGGCACGTGGGCCAGCGCCCGCCGAATGCGCTCGGCGACGGTCTGCGGCGTCTCGACGTTCATGTCGGAGAGGTCGATGACGCCCAGAATGACGGTTTTCGACGGCAGTTCGCGCAAAACCGCAAGGTCGAGCCTTGGCTGCGCCGCCTCGACCGAAATCTGCTGCACCTTGGAGCCTTCAAGCTCCGCCAGGAACGAATAGCCTGACGGCTTGTCGTGCACGACCGCGGCGTAGCCGAAGCACAGATGGATCGCGACCGTGCCGCGCACACCGTCGAGCGCGCGGTCGAGCGCCTTGAGCCCGTATTGCCGAGCCTTGTCCGGATGCTGTTGCATCCACGGCTCGTCGATCTGCACCACGTCGGCCCCGGCCGCGAACAGATCCTTGATCTCGGCATTCACCGCGTCCGCATAAGCGAGCGCCAAGGCTTCCTCGTCCTTGTAGTAATCGTCCTGTGCCTGCTTGCTCATGGTGAACGGGCCGGGCACGGTCGCCTTGACGGCATGCTCGGTGTTGGCGAGTAGCACTTTGAGATCGCGCAGCTCGACCGGATGCTTGCGCCGGATCGGACCGACGACACGCGGCACTGGAATGGGCTTGCCGCTGCGGTTGATGGTGGTGCCGGGATTGTCCGGATCGATGCCGTCGAGCGCCGTCGCAAAGCGGTTGGAATAGCTTTCGCGCCGCTGCTCGCCGTCGGTAATGATGTCGAGGCCGGCACGTTCTTGGTCGCGGACGGCGAGGATGGTGGCATCGTCCTGCGCCGCTTCCAGCATGCCGGGCGGCACCAACCAAAGATCGGCACGCACGCGCGGCACTTGCTTCGACAGCCTGCCGCGGTCGATCAGCCATTCAGGCTGCGGATATGAGCCGACGAGCGAGGTGGGCAGGAGCATTCAATTCCTCCAGATCCACCCCGCAACGTCTATCTCATTCAGCGGCAAACAGGGGATGAAAGCCGAACTACGCCTTCACCGCATTTGCGTAGGGATAGATCACGTCACCAGTCTTCATGTCGTCCGGCTTGAGCACCGTCTGGTAGCTCATGCCGCGCCAGGTCTCGAGGTTCGCAGCATCCGTGATGCCGTGATACTGCACCTGCAATTGGCGAGCGACGACCCATTCGCCGCTTTTGCCGAACTTTACGCCTTCAGCCATGATGCTGTTGACGGCGTTACTGCGCAGGTAATTGGCGAGCTTTTCGTCGTTGATGCTCTTGGTGCCCTCGACGGCCTGTTGCAGGACCTGCAGATAGGCATAGCCCCATCCGCCGAGATAATAGCCGAGCGGATCGATGCCGAGCCCCGGCGCGCGCGCCTGGTATTTTTTGAAGAAATCCGCAGCGGGCGCCATCATTTTTGCCGACGGCACCCAGTTGTCGTAGTTGACGACGCCGTTGAGATGACCCTTGAGCTTGCTCTTAATTGCGGTTGCCTGCAGCCCGACCATGGCGCCGCCGAACATCTTCGGCTTGAAGCCAAGTTCGTTCGCGGACAACAGCATGCCGACCGAGCTGAGCGGATAGGAGCAGACGACCACGAGATCGGGATTAGCGGCCTGAATCGCGCGGATGACCGGCGAGTAGTCCGTCGTGTTCGGCGGGTAGCTTCTGTCGTAGACGACATTGAACCCGTATTGCTTGGCGTTAGCGCGCGCACCCTCGGCGGCATTGCGCGAAAATTCGGCGTCCTCGGCCGCGATCGCGACGGTTTTCGGCTTGGGATTTTGCGCCGCCGCCACCTGGAAGAAGCCTTCGCTGATCGTCTGCTTCGGATTCGGACCGCCGGTGGGGATGTACGAGAAGTATCTCGGATAATGAAACTCGCTGTTGGCATCCAACGCGAACAGGCTGATGAAAGTCTTGTTCTTCTGCATCACGATGGGAATGGCGGGGGCGACCATATTGGTCGCATAACCGCTGACCACCAGGTCGGCTTTGTCGACGTCGAGGAGCTTGGTGTAGATGCCGGGCACGTTCGATGGGTTGGACTGATCGTCATAATGAATCAGTTGGACTTGGCGGCCGAGCAGACCACCCTTGGCGTTGATTTCTTCCGCCCAGATCGTAGCGCCAAGTAGTGCTTGTTGGCCGTTGACGGCCAGCGGGCCGGTCAGCGCCATACCGAAGCCGATCTTGATCGGCCCGGCGCCTTGGGCAAAGGCGGGAACCGCTGTCAGCGCCGGCGAAATCAGGGCAGCCCCGATGCCGGTATTAACGCCGCGCCGCGTTATGTGCTTGCTCATTGGTCTTCCTCCGGAAAGCAGCTTTTCGTTTCGTGGCACCCAGGTCATGCGCGCCCCACCGGGCGATTTCGCCCGCCGACGCGGCTGACGCGACAGTGTCGGCCCTAGGATGCCCTGCTTTACCGCCCGTGAAAAGAGAGCCGCAACGCAACGTGGCAATATGACAGAGCAACGATTAACTGGCGGGCGGGCTATCGGCCGCGAATTTCGGGGCTTTTCGGGGTGTCCCTGCCCATTCGCCCATCCGCCTCACGCGTTTTCGTAAAGGGCGGCCGCCCGCACGTCGTCTTCGATCATCCGCCAGATGCGGTCGACGAGCGCCACGAAATCGCCGGTGCGCT
>DATJTL010000526.1:0-2522 GCA_035503415.1 Xanthobacteraceae bacterium | reverse complement strand
CCGGTCGCCGTCGGCGACTTCACAGACTTCTTCGCCTCGATCTTCCACGCCACCAATGCCGGGCGGATGTTTCGGCCCGACAATCCGCTGATGCCGAACTACAAGTACGTGCCCGTCGCCTATCACAGTCGCGCCTCGTCGATCATCGTGAGCGGGACCCCGTTCAAGCGTCCACGCGGGCAGCGCAAGGGTCCGAACGAAGAAGTGCCGAGCTATGGGCCGTCGCGCAATCTCGATTTCGAGTTGGAGCTTGGCATGTATGTCGGCACGCCGAGCGAACTCGGCGAGCCTGTGCCCGTCGCCGACGCGGCCGAGCACATTTTCGGCTTTTGTCTCCTCAACGACTGGTCGGCGCGCGACGTTCAGGCCTGGGAATACCAACCGCTTGGGCCATTCCTGGGCAAGAATTTCGCCACCACGGTCTCACCGTGGGTGGTGAGCGCGCAAGCGCTGGCGCCGTTTCGCACCGCGGCCTTTGCGCGGCCGGCCGGGGACCCCGCACCGCTGCCGCATCTCGACGATGCCGACGATCGCGCCCGTGGTGGGCTCGACATCTCGCTCGAAGTTCATCTTTCGACCGAAGCAATGCGGCGCGCCGCGCAGGCGCCGATGCGCATCACGCGAACATCGTGCGCGCAGCTCTATTGGACCGTAGCGCAAATGGTCGCCCATCACACCAGCAATGGCTGCAATCTGGCGATCGGCGACTTGATCGGCACCGGCACCGTGTCCGGGCCGGAGAAATCGAGCTGGGGCTCGCTCCTCGAACTCACCGCCCGCGGCCGCGAGCCGCTTGTGCTTCCAAGCGGCGAGAAACGCGGCTTCATCGAGGACGGCGACGAGATCATTTTTCGCGGCTTTTGCGAAAAAGACGGCTTCGTCCGCATCGGCTTCGGCGAATGCCGCGCGGTGGTTCTGCCGGCCGGATGACGCCGCGCACGCCTGATCGTGAGGAAATGCCATGAACAAGGACGATCAAAGACACGCTGCCGAGCAGTTTCGCAATCTACACCGCACGCCGCCGATTCTGCTTTTGCCCAACGCCTGGGACCCGATGAGTGCGCGCATCTTCGAAGCGGCCGGGTTTCCCGCCGTGGCGACGACCAGCGGCGGGCTCGCCTGGGCGCTCGGCTATCAGGACGGCGAGCAGGCACCGTGGGCGGAAGTGGTCGCGGCGACGCGCCGCATCGTCGACGCCGTGAAGGCGCCGGTGACCGCCGACATCGAGACCGGCTACGGCGAAACGCCCGACGAGGTCGGGCGCAATGTCGCCGAGATCATCCGTGCCGGAGCGGTCGGCGTTAATCTGGAGGACGGCACCAAACGGCCGGACCAACCGCTCAGAGCCGTCGACGATGCCGCCGCACGCATCCGCGCGGCGCGCGCCGCGGCCGACGCGCAAGGCGTTCCGATCGTTATCAATGCGCGGATCGATCTTTATTTGAAGCACGTCGGCGACGAACAATCGCGCTTTGCCGAAACGATACGCCGGGCCGAGGCCTATGTGGCCGCCGGCGCTGACTGCATCTTTCTGTTCGGCATTGCCGATCTGGACCTGATCGGCAAGCTCGCGGCGGCCATCAAGGCGCCGGTCAATGTCGTCGGTCGTGCCGGCATGCCGGGTCTCGCCAAGCTGCAAGCGGCCGGCGTCGCGCGCGTCAGCATCGCCTCGGGCGCCAGCATGGTTGTCATGTCGCTCATTTCCAGCATCGCCGAGGAGCTGCGTCAAAAAGGCGAATTCGATAGTCTCAAATCCACGATGACGCGCATCGAGGCACAGAAACTGTTCGCGAGGGAATAGCGCATGTCCCGGAGAAGTGGGACCGGTTTTCCGAAACGGACATGCGCCAATGCAAAAGGAGAGATGACCGATGACGATGAAGGCCCGCATGGACTTCCGCAAAGCCTCGCCGGAAGGCGCCAAGGCGATAAGCGAGCTACACGCCTTCGTTCATCGCTGCGGCCTCGAACACACGCTGCTCGAATTGGTCAAGCTGCGCGCTTCGCAGCTCAACGGCTGCGCCCACTGCATCGACATGCATACCAAAGAACTGCGCGCCGCGGGCGAAAGCGAGCAGCGCCTTTATCTGCTCGATGCCTGGGAGGAATCGCCGTTCTACACCGACCGCGAACGCGCGGCTTTGGCCTGGACCGAAGCGCTTACGCTCATCACCGAGGGCCACGTGCCGGACGCAGTCTACGAACTGGCGCGCACGCAATTCGATGAACAGGAACTCGCCAATCTGACAGTCGCTATCGTCGCCATCAACGGCGCCAATCGCCTCAACATTGCGTTCCGCACGGTGCCGGGCAGCTATCGCGCGCGCGTTCGGCACGCGGCGGAGTGAACAAATTCAATCGTTCACCGTCATCCTGAGGTGCGAGCCATAAGCGTGTTTACGCGCGTCTTTGACGCGCTATGGCGAGCCTCGAAGGATGCGGCCTCTGCGTTCGGGCCGTCGCCCTTCGAGGCTCGGCGCTGCGCGCCGAGCGCCTCAGGGTGACGGTCCACCTTAGTGAAT
>DATJTL010000525.1:0-2120 GCA_035503415.1 Xanthobacteraceae bacterium | reverse complement strand
CCATCAGCTCAAAGAAGGGCACGATCGGCGGAGTGCAACGCATGTCGCTCAACCGCACCACCGCCCAGGGCGGCTCGACCGATGCCGCCGACCGGGCGCAGCGCCACGACAGCGAAGGTTAACCCCCGGAAGGCTTTCTGCCCCCCGCTTTGCCGGGGGCGCCAGTCTGGCCGATGGTTAGAATTGGCGCGAACTTCCTTGAACCTCCTTCATGTCTCGATCGTCTAATGCGTGAGCCCGATTTCGCCGCCGCGCGGCGTGAAAGCGGCCGAACCGCGTTGATTGGAGGGGCTATGAAGATCGGCACGACACTCTCAGTTGCCGTGTTCTGCCTGGCACTCGCACCCGCGGCGGTGCGCGCCGATGCGCAACAGGACCAAGCGGCCTGCATGAACGACGCCATGACCGTTTGCGGCCAATTCATTCCTGACCGCGAGCGCGTCGCTGCTTGCCTGATGTCGAACCGCACCCGCATTTCGGTTGCATGCCGCGATGCGCTTAAGCGCTTCAACGCGCGCACCGCTTCCACCCACTAACATCCCTCGCCCAGCCATCAATGAACCGTTGCGCTGGCCCGGCGCAGACGCTAGGTGTGCTCTAACCTCGGGGGACGTTTGGTGCCTGTGCAAATCCGCGTATTGGTCGTGCTTGGCCGAGTCTGGCTTGTCCTAGTCTGGCTTGGCTTGGTGTGTGGCTTATCGTCCTTCCTGACGCCGGGAGCGGCAAGGGCCGACGAGCAACAGGATCAAAACGCCTGCATGGCGGATGCGCAGATTTATTGCGGAAAGTTTATTCCGGACCGCGAGCGCGTCGCCCATTGCCTCATGGCCAACCGCCGGCTCATTTCCGCCGCTTGCCGCACCGCGCTGAAGAATTTCAAGTAAAACCAGCTTCCACGATCGGATCCGCAAGCGGAAGAAACTTCTGCTCCGCAGGGCAGCGAAAGCGGCCTGATTGCGAATTAACATAGCCGCGGTCGCACGCCTTGACGGCTTCGGCCGCTCCTATAAACCGGCATCTTTCGCCTGCCGCAGCACGAGGATCGGCCGATGTCCGAACGGATTCCTGGTTTTTCGACGCTCGCCGTCCATGCCGGTGCGCAGCCCGATCCGACCACCGGCGCCCGCGCCACGCCGATCTACCAGACCACATCTTACGTGTTCGAAAGCGTCGATCACGCCGCTTCGTTGTTTGGTCTGCAGACCTTCGGCAACATCTATACGCGCATCGGCAATCCGACGAATGCGGTGCTCGAGGAACGCGTCGCCGCGCTGGAAGGCGGCACTGCGGGGCTTGCGACCGCATCCGGCCATGCCGCGCAGGTCCTGGTATTCCACTGCCTGCTGCAGCCGGGTGACGAGTTCGTCGCGTCGAAAAAACTCTACGGCGGCTCGATCAATCAGTTCAATCACGCTTTCAAGAATTTCGGCTGGAACGTGGTGTGGGCGGATCCCGACGATATGAGCTCGTTCGAGCGGGCGATCTCACCGAAGACCAAGGCGATCTTCACCGAGTCGATCGCCAATCCCGGCGGCGTCATCACCGACATGGCGGCGGTCGCTCAGATCGCCAAGCGCGCAGGCGTTCCCTACATCGTCGACAACACGCTGGCCACGCCGTATCTGTGCAGGCCGTTCGAGCACGGCGCCGATGTAGTCGTGCATTCGCTCACCAAATTTCTCGGCGGCCACGGCAATTCGATCGGCGGCATGATCGTCGACGGTGGCACTTTCAACTGGTCGCGCGAGCGGCGCTATCCGATGCTGTGCGAGCCGCGGCCGGAATATCATGGCGTGGTGATGCACGAGACGTTCGGTAATTTCGGCTTCGCCATGGCCTGCCGCGTGCTTGCCTTGCGCGACATCGGCTCGGCGCTGTCACCGTTCAATGCATTTCTTATTCTCACGGGCATCGAGACCTTGCCGCTGCGCATGCGCAAGCATTGCGAAAACACTCAGGCGGTCGCTGAATGGATTTCAGGCCATCCGAAGGTGTCGTGGGTGAGCTATCCCGGCCTCCCCGGTGACCGCTATCACAACCTCGCCAAGAAATACTGTCCCGACGGCGCCGGCGCGGTGTTCACCTTCGGGCTCAAGGGCGGCTACGATGCCGGCGTCAAT
>DATJTL010000524.1:0-4222 GCA_035503415.1 Xanthobacteraceae bacterium | reverse complement strand
TTTCCAGCTCGTTGAGCACGTCGACCATGTCGAAGTGGAGCTGCGGCGACATCGCATTGCGCTTTTCCGGCCGATTGAGGATGACCCAGGTGATGCCGGCATTGGCGCCTTCCTCACGCTCGATCTTGACCGTCTCGTAGGCCCCGTTAGGCATGAGTTGTTGCCTCCCATTTTGATCGGTTCGCCTTTCCCTTTTGGGGAAGGACGCTGTTGTCAGCTCGTCTTTGTCAGCTCGCCTTGTCGGCTGCTTTGGCCGTCACCTTGCGGGTAAGCGGTGTGACACGCAATGCCGTGATGCGGTTGCGGGTCTTGCGCAGGACCTCGAAGCGGAAGCCGTGGAAGGTGAAGCTCTGCCCCGGCTCGGGAATTGAGCGGGCCTCGTGGATCACAACGCCGGCGATGGTGGTCGCCTCGTCCTCGGGAATGTTCCAATCCATCGCCCGGTTGAGATCGCGCACCGGCACGGCGCCGTCGACGTTGATCGAGCCGTCCGGCAGTGCCCGCACGCCCGCAACCGGGATGTCGTGTTCGTCGGTGATATCGCCGACGATCTCTTCGACGATGTCTTCGAGCGTCACCAGCCCCTCGAGCTCACCGTATTCGTCGACCACCAGCGCGAGCGGAGTCTTGCGGGCGCGGAACGCCGAGAGCTGCTGGTAGAGCGGCGTCGTGTCCGGGACGAACCATGGCGGCGTCGCCAGTGCCACGATCTCGATCTTGGCGGCGTCGCCGCCCGCCGCATGCAAGGCGCGCAGCAGGTCCTTGGCGTGCAGCACGCCGACGATGTTGTCGGGCACCCCGCGCCACAGCGGCAGCCGCGTCACGGCGGCGGCCAGCGCGGCGTCGACGATGGCCTGCGGCGGTTCGTCGGCGTCGAGCATCACCATTTTGGTGCGGTGAACCATCACGTCGGAGACGGTGAGCTCGCGCAGGTCGAGCACGCCGCCCATCATGTCGCGATCGACCTTTTCCACGACGCCGGCGCGATGCAGGAGATCCACCGCGCCGCGCAACTCCTCGCGCGGCGAGAGGATTGATTGCAGCTTGCCGACCGGCATGCCGATGCCGCGCAAGATGAGCCGCACCAGCCATTCGACCGCTTTGAGGAACGGCAGGAAGGTCCGCACCATGCCGTTGACCGGCCGCGCCACCGCCAGCGCCATGCGGTCCGGCATGTTGAAGGCAGCCGTCTTCGGCAACACCTCGCAGAGCACGAAGATGAGCACCGTCATCAACAGCGTGGCGTAGACTTCGCCGACATTGCCGAAGAAGGCGAGAAACAGTCCGGTCACCAGCGCCGAGGCGGCGATGTTGGTCAGATTGTTGCCGAGCAGAATTGCGCCGAGCAGGCGCTCGCGTGTGGCCAAGAGCCGGTTGACGATCCCGGCGTCGCGCCTGCCTTGCCGTTCCAGCCGTATCATGGCGGCGCGCGAGGAAGCCGTCAGCGCCGTCTCGCTGGCCGAGAAGAAGGCCGAGATCAAGAGGCAGACGAAGATCGCCGCCACCGTAATCCAATCGATGATCGTCATCGCTCGGCAAGCTTCTCGCTGAGAAACGCACGCACTTCAGCTTCGTCGACGCCGGTCTCGATGAAGGCGGCGCCGATTCCGCGCACGAGGATAAATGTAAGCATTCCGCGCTTTATTTTCTTGTCCTGCGCGATCAGCTCCATCAACTGGCCAAGCGACGGCAGCGTCCCCGGAATGTCCCTTAGCCGCGTCGGCAAGCCGACTGCGGCCAAATGACGGATCGCGCGCGCGGCCTCGGCCTTCGAGACCAGCCCCTGTCGTGTCGCTGAAAAGTCGAAGGCGAGCGCCATGCCGATAGCGACACCCTCGCCGTGCAGCAGCCGGTCAGAATAGCCGCACGCCGCTTCCAGCGCATGCCCGAATGTATGACCGAGATTGAGCAGGGCCCGGTCGCCGGTTTCGCGCTCGTCGCGCGCCACGATGGCGGCCTTGGCGCGACAGCTTTCGGCGATGGCATGGTCGCGCGCTTCCCCGCCGGCGAAGACGTCTTTCCAATTGGCCTCGAGCCAAGCAAAGAAAGCGGCGTCGCCAAGCAAGCCATACTTGACGAGTTCGGCATAGCCGGCGCGGAACTCGCGCGCCGGCAGAGTATCGAGCAGCGCGGTGTCGGCGACGACCAGAATGGGCTGGTGGAAGGCGCCGATCAAATTCTTGCCATGGCTGGAATCGATCGCGGTCTTGCCGCCGACCGAGGAATCCACCTGCGCCAGCAACGTGGTCGGTACCTGCACGTAGTCGAGGCCGCGGCGCACCACGGCGGCGGCAAAACCGGCAAGATCGCCGATCACGCCGCCGCCGAGCGCAACGACAAGATCGCCGCGCTCCATGCGTGAAGCGATGATGGCCTCGCAGACACGCTCGAGGACGGCGAAACTCTTCGAGCTCTCGCCGGGCGGAACGACCACGCTTTCGTTCTTGATTCCGGCGCGATCGAGAACCATCTCGACAGCAGGCAGGACATGGCGGGCGACGTTTTCGTCGGTGACGACAAAGGCCTTGGCGCCCGGCCGCAGTGCCGCGATGCGCGCGCCAAGCGTGGCGACGACGCCACGGCCGATCACGATGCCGTAGCTGCGCGAGCCGAGTTTGACGTCGACGATCGTGGGTTCGGTATCTGCAATGCTAGTGCGGACTGGTGCGCTCACGCGCCCTCCTTCGGCTGCGGCGGGACGGATACATTGAGAAAGGCGGCAAGCGCCGCGACGATCTCGTTGACGATGGCTTCGTGCGGCCCTTCACGCGACTGCACGGACACATCGGAGAGCGCATAAAACGGGTCGCGCAGCTTGAGAAGCTGGCGCAGCGTCTCGGCCGGATCGGGAGTGTGCAGCATCGGGCGGTCGTTCTTGCGCTTTGAGATGCGCCGCATCAGCACATCGAATTCGGCGGAAAGCCAGACCGAGACGCCCTTGCTCTTGATGGCGACGCGCGTGCCCTCGTTCATCACCGCGCCGCCGCCGGTGGCAAGCACCTGCGGCCCGGCGTCCAGCAGCCGCGCAATGACGCGGGCTTCGCCGCTGCGGAAATCGCCCTCGCCATGCCGCGCGAAAATGTCGGGAATGCTCATGCCCGCAGCCTTTTCGATCTCGGTGTCGGCGTCCACGAACGGAATTCCAAGGCGGGCGGCTAATCGGCGGCCTATCGACGATTTGCCAACCCCCATCATACCGACCAGCACGAGGGAGCGGTGCCCCAGGACGGCGCGGATCGCCGCTGCTTGCGCAGCCGTGTTGGCGTCATTTTGTACTGCACTATCAGTCATATACCTTAATTCCAGGGCCGGCTGCCGCCGGCCAAGGCGGCCCCGCCATAGGCTCAAAGCGCCTCGGTACCCCCGGCACTTGCCAAACGCCTTGTCAGCGCCGACCGAACATGATCGTACTCGGTCCGCTTAGCTGGCTCCAATAGGACGAACGTGGGCGTTCTCACGATGCCGAGCCTGATCCGTCTGCTTACCGTCGTCGCTATCGTGTTCGGGCTCGTCTATGGCGGCCTGTATTCGCTGGCGCATTTCGTCCAGCCAGTGCCGCGCCAGATGAGCGTTTTCGTTCCTCCCAACAAATTCTACAAGAATCAGTGAGGGCGGCACCAATGGCACGTGCAGTGGCGCGTGGGGCGGCACGTAGGGCAGCACGTGGGGCACGCCATTCCGACGAGCGCCTGGCTGCGCTTTTTCTCGACATGATGGCGGCCGAGCGCGGCGCGCAGGCAAACACGCTCGCCTCCTATGGCCGCGATCTTACCGATTTCGCCGCGCACCTGACGCGGAGCGGTCATTCCATCGCCGGCGCGAACACGCAGGATCTGCGCGCCTATCTGGCCGAGCTTTCGCGCCGGGGCTTGGGCGCCGCGACCGTGGCGCGCCGGCTCTCGGCAATCCGGCAACTCTACCGGTTTCTCTATGCCGAAGGCCTGCGCAAGGACGATCCAGCCGCGGTGCTCGAAGGCCCCAAGCGCAGCCGTCCTTTGCCCAAAACGCTGACGCTCGGCGAGGTCGAACACTTGCTGCGCGCGGCGGCAAGCTGCGATCCGGCCGCCCCGTTGCGCGGACGGCTGCGCGCGGCGCGTCTCACTTGCCTCCTGGAGACGCTCTACGCCACCGGATTGCGCGTCTCCGAACTCGTCGCGCTGCCCGTCTCAGCCGCCCGCCGCGACGCTCGCGTCATCGTCGTGCGCGGCAAGGGCGGCAAGGA
>DATJTL010000523.1:0-2209 GCA_035503415.1 Xanthobacteraceae bacterium | reverse complement strand
CCAAAGATCTCGAAGGTAAGCGGGTCGGCGTGCCGCTCTACACGCAGACCGCGGCGATCTTCGTCCGCGGGCTGATGCAGCACGATCTCGGCATCGATCTCGACAAGATCGAGTGGGTGGAAGGGGCGGTCAACGAGCCGGGCGGCTACGGCAACCCCAATGTCGTGCCGATGCTCAAAACCGTTAACAAGAAGCCAAACACGAGCGGCAAATCACTGAGCGACCTTTTGGCCGCCGGCGAAATTCAGGCGATCATCGGCTCGAACCTGCCGCGTTCGCTCAAGCGCCATCCCGACGTGGTGCGGCTGTTCCCCGACTACCGGGCGCGCGAAAAGGATTATTACCAGCGCACCAAGATTTTCCCGATCATGCACCTCATCGTCATCCGCAACGACGTCTACGAGAAGAATCCGTTCGTGGCGACGAGCCTCTATGACGCCTTCAACAAGGCGAAGGACCGCGCCTGGGAAAAAATCCGCTTTTCCGGCACGTTGCGTTACATGCTGCCGTGGCTGCCCGACGACGTCGAGGAGATCGACACGCTGTTCGGCGGCGATTGCTGGCCCTACGGGGTCGAGCCGAACCGGCCGACGCTCGAAGCGCTGGTAACCTACATGGTCGAGCAGGGGCTGATCCCGGAGAAGATTCCGATCGAGAAACTCTTCGTGCCGACTTACGGGTAGAGTCGCCCATCAGCCGAACGGGAGATGCCGATGAAACGGGTACTCTGTGCCGCTACCGCCGCGTTGATACTCGGAGTGCCCGGCTTCGCGCAGGCCGCCAATTACGCGCCGATCGACTGCGCCAAGGCGGCGTCCGCGGCGGACAGGACGATCTGCGGCAACTACGCGCTCGGCCAGGCGGAGGCGCGGATGGCGACGCTCTACGGCGTCGCCATGTCGCTGGTCGCCATGGGCCAGCGCGGCGATATCGGCGATGCGCAGAAACAATGGGTTGCGGCGCGCGAAGCCTGTGGCGCCAACGCCGCCTGCCTGATCAAAGCCTATGACAGCCGCATCGATCAGCTGAACAAAGTCATCGCCGGGATCGCTTCGCGCGGGCCTTATTGATCCGGCTGCCCGTCCGCTTTCGGGCCGCGCGCGATTTGGGGCGAGGCGGCAATTCGCCAGCCTTCTGCAGCCGTGTCGTCCAATATTCCCAGGCGCGTGCCATGGGCCGCGGCTGCAATTGGCGCGGTTCGGCCCGCGCGCGTTCGGCAGCGTTCAAGGCGCCGACCGTGCCCAGCATCGTCGATCGCAATTGGATTTCCGCATTGGCATGCGAATAGACGGTGCGGAAGACCAGCTCCCTCAAGCTTCTCCCCGCTACCGTTGCGCCGTGGCGGCGCATCAGGACCATCCAGTGCGGGCCAAGCGCTTTGGCGAGCGAATGACCTTCCTCCGGCTTGACCACCATGAGATCGGTGTCGCCGAACGCGTCGCGGCTGTCCCAGAACGGTACCTCTTGGCCCATCACTGGGCCCATGTGGAACACCGGTTCGAGCGCAACCCCGGTGACGCAGAACGGCAGTACCGACGGGGAGTGATGGTGGCATACGGCATTCACGTCCGGCCGTGCCTGATAGATGCAGCCGTGGATCACGCGCTCGCCGTACATTTCGCCCCGCGGCGCGACCACCGGTTCTGAGTCGAGCGTGAACTCAAGCAGGTCGGCCGGCTCGATAAGCTCCGGGCTGCGGGAGCGCGCCAGCAGATAGCGGTCCGGATGGTCTGGATGACGCACGCTGACGTGCCCGAACCCATCGAGCACGCCCTCGTGTGCGATGATGCGGTTGGCAAGCGCCAGCTCGTAGCGCGCCTCGTCGAGCGCCTTGGACATTTACACCGCCTTGAGGTGCGCGTCTTTGCGCTTGAATAGGTCTTCATCGGCGTAGCCCATCGTCTCCGGCTTGCCGCGGCCGAGCATGACCTGAAAATAGACCGGCCCCAGCGAGTCGTTCTGATAGCCGTGGATCACGCCGGCCGGGCAGGAGATGCACTCCCACGGTCCGAGCCGCGTCGTCAGCCGGTGACCGGTTTCATCCTCGACGAACACGTCGAGAAAGCCCTGCAGCACGAAGAAGCACTCTTCGACCTCGTGCGTATGCGCGGCATTGCCCTGGCCCGGCTCGACATACATGACCGACAGCGTGAAATTGCCGGCCGGAATGATGGACGGGTCGCCGTGCTTGCCTGACCCGCCGGCGCCG
>DATJTL010000522.1:0-17281 GCA_035503415.1 Xanthobacteraceae bacterium | reverse complement strand
CAACGTCGGCAGGTTGGGCATGGCCGAGAGCCGCGTCGCCATGCCGGCGCCGAGCGCGTGCACTTTATTGGCGAGCGCCAGCGGCATCGCCGTCGGCGTGGCGTCGAAGGCCATGGCGACTTGACCGCCCATGAGGTCGGTATCCATCGGCGCCGAGCCCTTGTAGGGCACATGCACGATGTCGAGCCCGCCGGCGAGAGATTTGAATTCCTCGCCGCATAGATGGAGGATCGAGCCGACGCCGGAGGAGCCGTAGGAATACTTGCCCGGATTGGCTTTGATCAGCGCGACCAGGCTTTTGACGTCGGTCGCCGGAATCGTGTTGTTCACCAGCAACAGCGTCGGCGTTACCCCGACCCGCCCGAGCGGAGCGAAATCGCGGATCGGGTCGTAGGGCATGTGGGTGTAAAGGCCCGGATTGATGGCATTGGTGGACACCGTCGCCATCAACATCGTGTAGCCATCGGGCGCGGCCTTGGCGACGTAATCGGCGCCGATATTGCCGCCGGCACCGGCCCGATCTTCGACGACGACCTGTTGCCCGAGCACTTCTCCCATCTTCGCGCCCATGATGCGGCCGACGATGTCAGTCGGGCCGCCGGCCGCGAACGGAATGATCATGCGAAGAGGATGCGAGGGATAATTGTCCTGTGCTTGCACCCGCGCGCCGGCCAGCGCCAACGCAACGGTCACCGCCGCTGCGCCCGCAAGGCGCAGCCGAAAATGCTGGCTCATCATTTTCCCTCCCAGGTTTTTTGCGATTATATTTTTTTGCGACCATATCACGCCGCTGCGGCATTACCACCAGCCACGGGGCTGGGCGCAACGTCGCTTCGCGCGTATGGTCGAGACGACTGCCCGATGGGGCCTGACGCTGTGCGGCGACAAGACCGCGGTTTGCGCCGGCTGCGAATGACAGCAGGAAGGGGAGGGTGCGGTGACCAACGTCGCATTTGCGGCCGATATCGTTCCGTCAAGCGAGCGGGGCGACATGCGCCACGTGGTGGCGCGGCTCGAGCGGCTGCCATACTGCTCGTGGCATCTGAAAATGCGGCTGATCATCTGCACAGCCTGGTTCTTCGACGCATTCGATTCGATTGCCATCGCCGTGGTGCTGCCACCGCTGATCGGGATGTGGCATCTAGACCCGCAGCATATCGGTTCGCTGATCGGCATTGGTTTCCTCGGCCAGCTCGTTGGCGCGATCGTCTTCGGCTGGCTTGCCGAGCATTGGGGGCGCCGTCGTTCGATGCTAGCGACGCTTTTGATCTTCTCGCTCGGCGCGTTGGCCTGCGCGGCGGCGACGAGCTACACCATGCTCTTCTGGCTGCGCTTTGTTCAGGGGATCGGTCTCGGCGGCGAGATTCCGCTGATGGCCGCCTACGTCAACGAATTCGCCAAAGCCAAAGGCCGTGGCCGGTTCTCGATCTCCATCCAGGTGCTGTTTTCAATCGGCCTATCGGCGGTGGCACTGGTTGGCGTCTATGTGGTGCCGCATTGGGGCTGGCAATGGATGTTCGTTATCGGAGCCATTCCGGCTCTGATCGCGATTCCAATGCGCAGGGTCTTGCCGGAATCGCCGCGCTGGCTTGCCAGCCAAGGCCGCTATGACGAGGCCGATCGCGCGTTATCGGGCATCGAAACCGTGGCCGCGCGTGAGGGTTTGACAGTTCCGCCGCTGCCGGCGGATCTTCCGGCGGTGATCAAGGCGCGGCCGCGCGTCCGCGACCTGTTCAAAGGCATCTATCTGCGCCGCACCATCTCGGTCTGGCTGCTTTGGATCGGTGCGTATTTCGTATCGTATGGCATCACGGCGTGGATGCCGTCGCTGTTCCGCACCGTGTATCATCTCGATATCCAGCAATCGCTCAACTATGGCCTGATCAACAACGTGTTCGGGCTGTGCGGCTCGTTCATGGCGCTCTATCTGATCGAGGCCATTGGGCGGCGCAAGATGTTCATATTCAGCCTCGGCGGATGCAGCATCTTTCTTCTTTCCTTCGCGTTTCTGCCGCAGCTGAGCGCGGTCGGAACGCTTGCGGTCGCGACGGCGGGATTCTTCTTTCTCAGCTCGACACTGTTGTCGCTGGCGACCTATACGGCGGAGATCTATCCCACGCATTTGCGTGCGCTCGGCGGCGGCGTGGCCAGCGCCTGGCAACGCGGCGCCTCCGTGGTCGGCACCACCGTGGTCGGCTGGGTGCTGCCGCACTACGGGATCAATGCGGTTTTCGTCATGTTCGGTCTGTTCGCGCTGATGGGCGCAGTCGTCGCGATCTTCTTTGCGACCGAAACACGGGCAAGGGTGCTCGAAGACGTTTCGCCCGTCGTGTAGCTTTTCCTGCCAAAACCGGAGCTGCCAATGGCCGCAGAGCACGGACGCAGCGGCGCCCATGCCGAACTGCCCGGCGTGAGATTGTGGTTCACCGATTCGGGCGGTGACGGAACGCCGATCGTTCTCCTGCACCCGAACACCGGCACCGTCGAAATCTGGCAGCCGCAGGTCACCTGCTTTTCGCAAGCCGGTTACCGCGTCATCGCCTTCGATCGCAGAGGCTACGGCAAGAGCATGGCCGATCCCGTGTCGGGCGGGTCGCCGGGCGGCATTGCCGAGGATCTTCACGCCCTCGTCGGTCATCTTGGTCTCGACAAGTTCCATTTGCTTGGCGTCGCTGGCGGCGGTTTCGCCGCGCTCGACTACGCGGCGTGGCATCCGGAGCGGCTGTTAAGCCTCGTCGTGGGCGCCAGCACCGGAGCCATCGAGGATGCGGAGATCGCCGAATTCATCGCGCGCATCGCCATTCCAGAAATCAGGAAACAATCCGCGCACTATCGCGAAATCGGAGCAAGCTATCGTGGCGCCAATCCCGAAGGCACTCGGCGCTGGATCGAAATCGACGAACGTTCGCGCCAAAAAGACGCGCCATTTCAGCCCTCGCTGCGGACCCCGAACACGCTGGCGAAGATCGCCACTATCCCGACGCCGACGCTCGTCATCGCGGCCGACGCCGACCTCCTGGCGCCGCCGGCCTTGATGCGTATCTGGGCAGCGCATCTGCGGCATCACGAATGGGCCGTCATCCACGATGCCGGCCATGCCATGGCCTGGGAGCAGCCGGGCGCGTTCAACGACAAGGTTTTGGATTTCATCGGGCGGCATTAAACTCCGTCACGTCGCGTTCGCACTCGGAACGCCAGAAAAACCAGATACCTGAGATGGAGTGGGAGGATGCCGCACAGAAACACCAAACCTGCAATCTCGCGCCGCGCATTACTGACTGGCGCGGTTGCGCTCGGCCTGCCGTCAATACGGCGGGCGTCGGCTCAGACACCGGAACCGTTGCGAATTGGATTTCTGACGGTCAATACCGGCCCGCTTGCGGCCGGCGGCAAGCAACAGGAGGAAGGCGCGGCGCTCTTTCTAAAAGAACGCGGCGGCACGATCGCAGGTCGCAAGATCGAACTGATCACGCAGGATACCGCCGGCAATCCCGCGCAGGCGAAAGCCAAGACCCAGGAGCTGGTGGAGCGGTACAAAGTGCCGGTGATGATCGGACCGCTGGCGACCAACGAGGCATTGGCGATCGACGGCTATATTCGCGACATCAAAGTGCCGCTGATCACCACCACATCGGCAGCCACCGTCGATCTGAAGGCGCATCCGGTGAATCCGTGGGTACTGCATGCCTTCGGCACAGCGCCGCAGGTGACGTATCCGCTCGGCGATTATGCGGCCAAGACTCTCGGCTATAAGCGCATTGCAATCGTCGCCGAGGATTTCACCTATGGGTACGAGGGCGCCGGCGGTTTCCAGCTCGCGTTTGAAGCGGCCGGCGGCAAGGTCGTCCAGAAGCTCTGGCCGCCGCTCAACGCGCCGGATTACGCGCCTTATCTGGCGCAGATCAAAGGCGACGCTGATGCCATCTATATGGGTTTTGCCGGCATCAATCCGCTGCGCTTTCTCAAACAATTTTCCGAATACGGCTTGAAGGGCAAGGTCGCCGTACTCGGCAACACCACAAGCACCGACGAAGGTATTCTCAAATTGATGGGCGACGAGGCGGTCGGCGTCTACAGCGCCGGATGGTACGCCGCCGGGCTCAAGAGCCCGGACAACGAGAAATTCGTCGCCGCCATCAACGCGGAATATCAACACGATCCCGGCTTCTATACCGCCGGGCCTTACACCGCCCTGCTCATCGTCGAAGAGGCTCTCAAATCAAGCGGCGGCAATAGCGGCGACGCGGCGGCTTTCCTCAAGGCGCTGCGCGACGTGCGGCTTACTCGCGGACCGATCGGGCCGGTTCGGCTTGACGATTACGGCACGCCGATCCTCGACATTTACATCCGCGAGGTTGCGCGCGTGAATGGCAAGCTGGTCAACACCATCGTGAAAACTTACCCGCAGGTCAGCCAGTTCTGGACCTATGACGCCGCGGAGTTTGTCACTCGACCGCCATTCTCGCGGGATTATCCGCCGAGCAGATATCTTGAATAGCGCGCCGCGCTCGGGCCGCGAGATTCAAGGGGCCTGTCGCCGACCAATGTTTAGGTTGCCGCTGAGTATTTGGGGTCGCGGTCGAGAAGTTCGATCGAGACCCCCTCCGGCGCGCGGATGAAGCAGACGCGCACGCCTGGACGGACCGTCGTCGGCTCGCGGGTAAACTCGACGCCCTTTGCCTTCAGATCGGCGGCGATCGCATCAATGCCGCTGACTGACAATCCGAAATGATCGAGACCGCGGTAGGGAATGCTCGGCGCGGCGTTGGTGCCATCACCGTCCGCCACCGGCGCGATGAAGATATTGGCGCCGCCGAGTTTCAGATCGATGCGCGGCTTACCCTGTTGCATGGTGCGGACGATCTCGGCGCCGAGCATTTTTTCGAACCATTGCGCCATGCCTTCCGGATTCGTGGTGCGCAGATGAATGTGGTCCCAGGTGATTTTGACCATGAAGTTTCTCCCCGTTTCGTGTTTTTCGTCGCCGGTGGCCTTGCCTGTGGAAAAGGCCAAGTCCGATTTATGATAACTGTTTGACATGGCCGCGCCAATCAAAGGGTCACACGGAGCCTCATACGGACGCGCAACCGTTTGACTTTGAATTTCCTTATGCAATAATTCCGCGTGTAAGTGGGATGAATTTCGCCATTTGCGGGGGTGTAGGGATGCGCAAAATTCTTCTTGGGTTCGCCTTCCTCCTAACGTTTCTCCTGTCGCCGCTATGCGGCCACGAAAGCTGGGCGCAGTCGGTAACCGGCGCCACGATGACCTGGTACGGCGTCTACACAGTGGCGAGCAGTACCGACGTGAGCCCTACGAAAACGGTGAGTAAGGGGATTACGCCGCCTGCGGCCAACAACGACCACGTCTCCCTGGGGCAGAAAGACAACATCCGGGTCGGCTATGGGTACAGGCTGATCGGCAGCCCCGGTACCGCGGAAGTGGCACTGACCTATCGGACGATATTCCCGGACGGCCGCTATCAAGACAACATCTATGACGGCCTCGCGATCAATCGCCAGGACTTGTTCATTGGTCAGATCCTCGACCCCGATAGCGCCACTGGCACGTATACGCTGCAGCTTTGGCACAATAGTGGGATGCTGCTCGAGAAGAGCTTTATCATCTCAAAGCCGTAAGGTCGCGCGGCGCCGGTTGTCGGTTTTTGTAGCTGAGCGAGCGGCGTCGCCTCACGCCTTGATTTTCTCGTCCTCCACTACGCGCGCGGCTGCGGGGCGCTTGAGCAGGCGATCTTTGAACGCGGTGTAGTGTTTCAATTCCGCCATCGGCAGCTCGCGGCGAACACCCCAAGTGTAGAAGACGAGCCCATAGGCGTCGAGCACGCTGTAAGCGTCAGAGAACCACTCGCGGTTCGCCAGCATGGCGTCGATCTGCTTCAAGTAGTCGTGGAAAGTCTTCAAGCCCATCTCCTTGATGCCCGCAAAGGCGCCGGTGTCGGCTGTGTAACGCTCGGGCCGGCCGAAATGGGCGTGTGCAGGATGCACGCTCGAAGCAAAGTAGCCGATGAGCGACAACGCCTTCGCTTCGGCCAGCGGATCTTTGGGCCACAGATCGAACCGCTTGCCGAGATAGGGCAGAATCGCGGTGTTCTCGGTCAGCGGCTCGCCGTTGTCGAGGTGCAGCGCCGGCACGCGTCCGAGCGGATGGATTTTGCGATAGGCTTCGGTGCGCTGTTCGCCGGCGGCAAGGTCGACCTTCTTGGCCTCGTATTTCTCGCCGCTCTCTTCAAGCACGATATGCGCCGCCATCGAGCAAGCGCCTGGACTGTAATAGAGCGTCAACATATGGCGAATCCCTTCAATTCATATCCGCGCGCGGCGATCGTTCTGTCCACAGACGCCGACCGCGCGTGCCAGCGCCCGCATTATAGGGAATGGACCTGCGGATGTAATCGGTAAAAGGAGCTCTCCCGCGACGGGCAAAATTGCTTTGCGCAGATAAACCAACGGTTCACCCCGCGCGTAACTGCGCGGCCGGTCTTAATGTAACCGCAGTTGGCCGTAGGCTATGAGCAGGGGCCGGATAAGAATTGCGGACGGCGGAGCGTGAGGGCAGGCACGCACCAGGCTGGTGGTCCGATCCCAAAAGTGGATCGGGGTGGCACATGACCGCGCATCGCATCGTGAATAACCAGAAACAGCCACCGCCCTTCAACAAACTCGGCGCTGCCACGGTTATTCGCGTCCTGAAGGTCGCCAAGGACCTGCAGCAATATCCGATCCTCGGTTATACGATGGCCTTCGTCACCATTGGCTTGGCCACGCTGCTGCAGTGGCTGGCCAAGGTGCAATTTGACGGCAGTCCGTTCCTTACAATCTACCCGGCCGTCATCGCGGCGACACTTATCGGCGGCCGCTGGCCTGGATTTCTGGCCGCGATCCTGGCGGGTGTGTCGCAATGGTGCCTGTTCATTCCGACGCTGCACTGGCTGGCTATCGCCTCGTATGCATTTGACGCGAGCGTATGCGTCATGTTGATCGACTACATCAACCGAACATTGGACCTGCTGCTCGCCAACATCGATCGTGAGAAGCAGGCCAAGCAGCACCAGTATCTGCTGGCCAAGGAACTGCACCATCGCATCCAGAACCTGTTCACCGTGATTCAGGGGGTGATCCGTTTCAGCCTGTCCGGCGAAGGAGCTATCCAAAAATCCGTGGTCAGGCAGGAACTGTCCGATCGGCTCCAATCCATGTCGGTGGCCAATCGGGCCATCACCGACTCGATGGGAGACGGCGTTCGCCTGCTCGATCTCGTCAACAATGAAATTCGCGGCTTCGAATCACAGTTCGAGATCGCAGGCGGCCGCGGCTTGGTGCTGGGCGCGCAGATGACTCAGGACTTATCGCTCATCTTGCATGAGCTCGTCACCAATGCGCTCAAATACGGCGCACTGACCGTTCCGCAAGGCCGGGTCGACATAGACCTCGATTGGTCCGCCTCGCTGCTGACTTTCAAATGGCAGGAACGCGGCGGACCTCTGGTGACTGAGCCCGACCGGACCGGATTCGGCAGGCGCATCCTCGACACCTTCGCCAAGAGCTTTTGTCAGAAGGTGGATATCTCGTACGACCCAGGCGGATATCGCTACACGCTGCAAATCCGCTCCGAACAGGTCAGAGGTCTTCCACCCATGCCGATTGCGTCTGCGGCACGCGATGTGGCCGACGCCGCTCCTGTGGATCGGGAGCCGAGCGAAGCGCGCGCGGTGAGGCCGTTGGTCCGCCAGGACGCGAGTGAAGTCGCACTGGAAAGCTAGATCATCCTTCCCAATCGCGTGGCGCTGCCTCGGCGGAGCGCCGAGCGACCTTGTTGACTTCGGCGGATAAAAGCCGCCGAATAGGGCCAGGGAAGGAACACATGATCAAGAAATTTCACGTCCTTTACGTCGGTCAAATCGAGCTCGACAATGTAGGTCTGAACGGTACGCCGGCCAACGAGCGGCGCTATTCAGATGAGCGGCTGCGCGAGGCGTTCTTTACCGCGCGCGACGTCGCCCAGCTCATGGACGAACTCGGCTTCGATGTGCTGTGGACCGCCGAGCACCATTTCCAGCGCGAGGGTTACGAGGTTTTTCCCAACCTCATTCAGCTCGGATTATGGCTCGCCACGCAGACCAAGCGGCTCAAGTTCGGCTGCGGCTTCAACGTGCTGCCGATGTGGCATCCAATCCGCCTCGCCGAAGATTACGCGATGGCCGACATCGTCACAGACGGCCGCGTCATCATGGGCGTCGGCCGAGGCTATCACACCCGCGAAGTGGAGACGTTCGGCGCGCCGCTCCTCGACACCAACAAGAACCGCGATCTGTTCGAGGAGCAGTTGCAGCTGCTTCTGACCTGCTTCAATGAGTCCGCCTTCCACCACAAGGGCAAGTTCTACGAATGTCCGCCGCCGGTCGATTATCGCGGCTACAAGTTGACCGATATCACCATGGTGCCGCGCCCGAAGAATCTGCCGGTGGAAGTCTATATGCCCGTCGCCAGCGGCAAGACCGTCGAGATGATAGCGCAGTACGGGCTCAAAGCGATGGTGACGCTCAACGGCGAGAAAATCCTCGACGACGTGCTGCGCGCCTATCACGCCGCCAGTCTCAAGTACGGTCTCAAGAAACAACTCGGCGAGGACGTGATCTGGGGCGCCGGCCTCTATCTCGCCGATAGCCGCGAGGAGGCGATCCGGCGGCTCGAGCCGGCGCACGACGAGCGATTCAAGTGGTTCGCGCCGTTCGGCTTCGTGCGCTACGCTGACGAGCAGGGTCGTACCTGGGGTTCGCCAGGGGCGCCGACCACTGTGCCCAAGCTCGCCGAGGGGGTGGAGCAGAAAGCCTGGTTCTGCGGTCCGCCACGGGAGGTTATCGACGGCATTAAGTCGATCGAGGCTAAATATCCCGGCCTCGAAGATTTCATGATCCATTGGGCCGAGGGGCTTTCGCCCAAGGAGTTCAAGGAACAGCTGCGCTGGTTCGCCAAGGACGTGATGCCGGCCTTCAAGAGTCGATAAAGCGCGCGGCGCCCTCGAAGTTGTGCACGCGACCGCGGTTTTCCCGGGTCATTGCGAGGAGCGAAGCGAGACGGCCAACCAGAAATATTCCTTTATCTGGATTGCCTCGCTTCGCTCGCAGTAACATGGGAGGCGATTAGGTCGGCTCCACCATCTTGCAGCCGGTATCCTCGACCGTGCCGGCGGCCTGTTCGCCCGGAACAAGATCCGCGACGGTGAAGACGTCGTCGGTATTTCCCTTGGGCGGATGCACCTCGCCGACGAAGATGTTGGGCATCAGCTCGTGGTCGCCCTTGCGATAGCGCACCTTGCCGGGCTGCAGCGCCACGTCCGGCGGCAGTTCCATATCCTCCAGCGCCGCCGCGAGCTTCGGGCCTTCCAGCGACCTCGCCTTTTCCGCCGCAAGCCGTACCGAATGCACCGACACGTAACCGAACCAGTCGCGCGCTGACGGTGTCTTTTTGACAGCGGCGCGGTAGTCGGCGACGAACTTCACCACCTCCGGGACATTGGGCTGGTTCCACCACCATTCCATGTCCCACCAGCCGGTTTGCGCGTCCGGCGGACATCCCTTGATGCTTTCCAGCTCGAACAGAGCGCCGCCGAGTGCCATTTCCTTCCCCATGCCAGACTGGGTGAATTGCTTCGTGCAGGTGATCTGCGTGAGCCCGCCCATGTTGTTGAGCAGCACGTTTGCCTTGTAGGCCTTCGCTTTGATCAAGGTGGCGGAAAAATCGGTGTTGTTGATCGGCAGCATGTCGTCCTCGTAGGTGCCGCCGGCCTTGGTCAGCGCCTTGATGAAGGCTTCCTGCAGCGTATGGCCGTAGGCATAGTCGGGCGTAACGAAAAACCACTTCTTGCCGAATCGCTTGACCAGTTCCGGCGTGACCGCATTGGCGTCCATCGACGTGGTGTTGCACACGCGGAATACGTTCCATTTGCAATCGGTGCCGGTGATCGGATCGGTATGGCCGCCCGGAACGATATGAAAGACCTTCTTTTCGAAAGTCACCTGCGACATGGCGTAGGCGACGCCGGAATTGGCATTGCCCAGGATCGCGACGACCTGGTCGTGCACGATCAACTTGAGCGTCTTCTGCACGCCGGTGCCGACGTCGTTGGCGGAGTCCTCGACCAGCAGCTCCACTTGGCGACCGAGAATGCCGCCCTTCTTATTGATCTCGACGGTCGCGTATTTGGCGCCATCGACCTCGCTCTGCGCCAGCGCCGACAGGACGCCGGTCAGGGGATTGACCATGCCGAGCTTGACGGTTTCTTCGCCGAGCGCCTGTACGACATATGGTGCGCCGACGACTTGGCTGGCGCCGAGCGCGATGCCGGCCTTGAGAACCGCACGACGGCCTACCGGCGTGCTGATGGTGGACATTATTGAAACCTTCCTGGTGGCACCTTGACGCGGGGTTGGTCCGCGGCCGATTGAATTTGCGCCTGTTCGCGCCTCGAGGGTTCGCACCGCGTACAGACACGCCCTCGAGCGCTAGTGCTGCGCGCAAGCCTGCAACATCTTCGCCCCGCTTTTGGTACGGTCAAGGCAAAGCTAGACTGCCGATGCGGCACAATGTCGTGAGTGGCGCGATAGGAACCCGCTATGCCGATTGCTCCCATGCTTGCGGCCCATGGTGCTCGAATTCCCGCCCTCGGTTTCGGCACTTCCGGGCTCGGCTACGTCCGCGCCGAGCATGTCGCCGCGGCGCTCAAAGCCGGTTACCGCCATATCGACACCGCGCGCAAATATGGAACCGAACCTGCCGTCGGCGAAGGGGTCCGTGCGTCCGGCATCCCGCGCTCGGATATCTTCGTTTGCACGAAAGTTTCCCACGAAAATCTGCATGCGGACGATTTCGCCCGCTCGGTCGACGAGAGTCTCGCGGCGCTCGGATTGGATTATGTAGACCTTCTGCTTGTGCATTGGCCTGAGAAAAATACGCCGCTCGCTGAAACGATGGGCGCGCTCGCCAAGGCAAAGCGCCAGGGCCTCACGCGCCACGTCGGCGTCGCCAATTTCAACATCACGATGCTCGATGCGGCGATCGCGCTCTGCCCGGAGCCGCTGATAACCCTGCAGGCCGAATGTCATCCTTATCTCGACCAGTCGAAGGTCATCGCAGCCTGCCGCGAGCGTGGCCTCGTGCTGACCGCCTATTGTCCGCTGGCGCGCGGCCGGCTCAAGGACGATGCAGTGCTTTCTGATATCGGCCGCCGCTTCGGCAAGACTCCGGCTCAGGTGGCGCTGCGCTGGCTGATGCAGCAGAACATGATCGCCGCCATTCCGCGCTCCTCGAATGCCGCGCGCATTGCCGAAAACATCGATGTGTTCGATTTCGAGCTTGCCGACGACGACATGCGCCGGATCGGGGCGCTCAAGCGCCCCAATGGCCGTACCGCAAACCCTGTTGGGCGGGCGCCGATCTGGGACACGTAGCTTTTTCCCGGGCGCGACGCACCGCGAAGCGTAGCGAAGTGGTGCGCCGCAGACCCGGGACCGTTACAATCGCCTCGTTCATAACGATCCCGGATCAGCGGTGCACCGCTACGCGCTGCACCGCATCCGGGACACATAAGCCGGAGCAAAGATGTCTGAAGCTCCCAAATACTTCATGTACTTCCCCGGCAATTACCGCTGGTCGGCGGCATTCGTAAACATGCTGGGCACGGCGGCCTCCGGCGGCGTCGATATCAGTGAGTTGCATGTAATCGGCCGCCTGCGCGACGGCAAAGGCGGCGAGGACGATGAGGCGTGGTTCGACGCCTGCGTGCGGGTCGCCGATACGGTGCGCGGTCACGCCGAGAAATTCCGCGCCGGCGGCCACCTGCAATAGGCGGCTTCGTTCAATCTGCGCGCCTGCCATTATTACCAGATGGGCGAGCGTTTCCGTACGCCCAAGGACGCCCGCGCGCTCGATGCCTATCGCACGGCCGTCGATTGCTTTCACCAGTTCGTCGCGCTTTCCGGCGCAAAGATAGAGATCGTCGACGTGCCGTTCGAAGGCAAGAATCTGCCCGGTTATTTCGTGCCGGCGCAGAATGCGAAATCTGCGCGTCCTCCCTGCGTGGTGTTCTTCGATGGGCTCGACGTCACCAAGGAGATCCAGTTTCTGCGCGGGGTGCCGGATCTCGTCCGCCGCGGCATCTCGGTTCTGGTCATGGATGGACCCGGCACCGGCGAGGCGATCCGCTTTCGCGGCATGCCATTGCGCCACGATTACGAAAAAGCCGGCAGCGCCTGCATCGATTATCTGGAACGGCGCTCCGACGTCGACCCGAAGCGGATCGGCATCATTGCCATCAGCCTGGGCGGCTACTACGCGCCGCGCTGCGCCTCGCTCGAACCGCGCTTTGCCGCCTGTATCGCCTGGGGCGCGATCTGGGATTATTACGGCACCTGGAAGAAGCGCATCGATGCCGGCTTCAAGGCGTCGATGTCGGTGCCGGGGCATCACATCATGTGGATCCTCGGTGTCGATAGTCTCGACGCCGCCTTAAAGAAGCTCGAACCATTCCGGCTCGACGGCGTGGTGCAGAAGATGCGCTGCCCGTTCCTGGTGGTGCATGGCGAGGACGACGAGCAGATTCCACTCAAGGACGCGCAGGCGCTCTACAACGCCAGTGGCTCGGCCGACAAGACGCTGCGGGTCTTCACTGCCGAAGAAGGCGGCGCGCAGCACTGTCAGCGCGATTACCTCTCGCTCGGCACCGCCGTGATGTGGAATTGGCTCGAAGATAAATTGCTGCGGGCGTAATCAACGCTGCGTCGGCGTCGCGTGCGTGTGGCGATGATCGTGCCCGCCGTGATCGTGATCATGGTCGTGATGATGATCGTGACCATGATGGTGCCCGTGATCGTGACCGTGCGGATGCGCATGATCGTGGTCATGATGATGCAGGCGCTGACGCGGGCGCGGGCCGCGCGGGTCTTCGCTGAACACCAGCGACTTGATCGTCACCGGCACGGTGTATGACGGCATGCGGATGCGGCCGAGATCGATGTAGTCGAAGTCCCACAAGACCACGCCGTCGATGACGAGCAGTTCGCTCTCGACGTCAAGTTCGTCGCGCAGGATATGGCCGAGCGTCTGCGCCACGTCGCCGTCGAGCATGATGAAGATCGGCTCCTTCTTGGCGATACGGTCGGCGAGTCCGTTTTTGATGCCTTCGGCGAAGGCAAAGAGCCGCTCGTGCGCCGGCATGCCGGTCCAGCGCAAAGCGAGCGCGATCTCGCGCTCGCTGCCCTGCAGATCGAACGCCACGATATGGCTGCGGATGGCGTCAGCCAGCTTTTGCGAGTCGATGCTTTCGCCGCACTCGAACGGCGGCTGCAGTACTTGCAGGTTGCGGCGCGGCAGCAGCGTGCCGGGCGACGAGATATAGCTGGTGTTGCCCGAGAGCTGCACCGAGTATTCGGAGGCGCCGAGCGCGGTGGCGCGGATGCATTCGCCGGCTGGCAGGACGGGCCAGGGGAATGCGCCTTTCGCGATGCGCGCGCCGATGGCGCGGCCGAGGCGCGGGCCCATGTCGCCGAAATCGCGCTGTTCCCGCCCATAGATGTATTCGCCGACGCCGCCCGAGAACATGATGCCGTCAATGCGGCCAAGATCGGCAATCGGATCGGTCAGATAAAGATGCTCGACATCGTGCGGCAGCGGCCACGCGGTGATCGCGGTGACCAAAGTATCGGCCATTACGTCGGCGACTTTTTGCATGTCGGCGAGATCGATCCGGTCGCCTTTGTTCCACGCAAAGCCGGCGCGCTTGGCGTGGTACTTTCCCGCCGGATCGAGGCGCGCGATCGCGCCGTTCTCGACCACTTGCAGGCGGCCGCCGATATGCACCGCCGCCGTTGCGATGACCTTGCCTTTCTCGACCAGGCCGAGCTTGGTGGTGCCGCCGCCAATGTCGATGTTGAGAATCCGCTTGTTCTCGTCGCTGGACACGCGCGCGGCGCCCGAACCATAGGCCGCGAGCATCGATTCCATGTGATGGCCGGCGGTAGCGGTGACGAACTCGCCGCCCTGCTCGGACAGGATTGCGGCAATGCCCTGGGCGTTCTCACGCCGCAGCGCCTCACCGGTCAGAATGACCACGCCGGTATCGATCTTGTCGGGAGTAAGCTCGGCGGCTTCGTAGGCGTCGTCGATGATGGCGCCGAGCTTGGCGTCGTCGATGCGCTCTTCACTCTGGTAAGGCGTGAGCGCCACCGGCGATTGGAACAGGGTCTCCCGCGAAACGACGTAATAGCGGCTGGTCAAATCCTCGGCGAGCCGGCGCAGGTGAACGCGCGAGAAGATGACCTGTGTGCCCGAGGAGCCGATGTCGATGCCGACCGTGGTCAGGGACACGTTGTCCTGACGCCAGAGCGGATTGTCCTCCAGCGGGGTTTCATCGTTTTCGAAATCGTAATCGTGGTCGTGGTCGGTGTCCTCGTCGTGTAGGTGCACGAGGTTCTGACCGTAGAGATGATCAGTGAGACTGTGGCCCCCGGCCTGTTTATCCTTCTTCTCTTCGGCGTCGGACATTCCCTATTCCTTGCCCTATTCCTTGCCTTATTCCCTGGTCGCAATTTCTTGGCTGTTGGCGGCGCGGTCGAGACCTTTATTCCTGTGCGGATTGCCGGGGTCAATGTTTTCGGCCGGCGGTCCTTCGCCGCTCACGCCTGCGAACGCAAGGATTGATGCCGTCAAAGCCCAGCCGGTTTGGTCGGCCGGCAGAAATAAGCCCTGACGATCAACTGGTTATCGCCAGGCAGATTTCCGCGGGCGCTCTTCTGCCGAATTGGCGGTGCGGCGTAAGTCCGCCCCTTCCGTCCAAACTGCGCTCGCGCATGGCCGCAATGCGCTTTCGCGCCGACCTGCACGTCCATTCGAAATATTCGTGGGCGACCAGTCGCGATCTAGACCGAACAATTATTCGCAGCGGTTCCCGGGGACGAGGCCCTATTCCGCTTTCGGGTTCGCCTGCCGTGGCAGGGCGCTGTTGGCGGCGAGCAAGAACCACGCAAGAAAGATGTACCATGCCGAATTGCCGGTGAGACCGGGGATCGGGAGCGCAATAGGCGTTGCCGCGAGGACTCCGAGCATGGCGAGGCAGAAGGCGATCACAAAAAGTGCAATGTTTGGCGCGTGCAGTGTCATGACGGGTCCTGCAAAGGCTGGGCGTTGGAACTTGGATCGTACGTATGACGATCGCCCGCAGGACTTAACATTTGGGAACCTGAAGGTGGCGCGAAGGTCCGAAATCGCTCAACCATGCGTCCATGCGTTGCGACAGTGAACGATCTACTAAGTATCTATACCGGTCATCGTGGGAATTTTAAGTCTGCATTAATATTTAAAATCAATGCTGCACAAAATAGCGTCATAGAGGCGACGATACGCATGCGTCTGATCATCAAATTCCTCAAGGATGAGAGCGCGGCTACGGCGATCGAGTACGCCCTAATCGCAACCGGGATTGCGGTCGCCATTATCCCCGTGCTCACCGGACTGGGCACGAAACTGAAAACGACCTTCTCGTCGATCTCTTCGGCGCTCAACTAAGACAGCGACGCCTCGCCGGAAATCGATCTGATCGCGCGCGCTCTTGAGCGATCCGCGCCACGTTCATCTGATACGAAAAAGCGGTTTTGTACGTTTCGGGCTTGTGCGTTTCGGCCTTGCACGTTTCAACCGTGCCGATGATCGCCGCGGCAAAGCAGTCGTGCGGCGTCGCAGGTGGCGGATGCGCCCAATTCGGGGCGATCCCCATGCAATTTCCGCGCCGCAGTCAATCTATTCCGAATGACCGGCCGCGCTTTGGCCGTATCATCGCCGGTGCTAATCTCGGCGCAAAAGACGCGTCGAACGCGCCGACTGCCAACATTGCGAACGCATGACCGGGGAGGACGAAATGAAGCAACTGATCAAGCAGTACCTCGATCAAGGCCTGTCGCGCCGGCAACTCGTATCCGGGTTGAGCGCATTTGGCATGAGCACCGTGGCAGCCAAGGCGGTGGCGCAAAATCTCGCGCCGCTCGGCGAAGGCTCCGGGCAAGCTGTGAGTTCGTCGGCCGCGCCGGCGGCAATCCGCGACGTCGAAGGCAATGGCGGCAAACTGTTCGTCGAACAGCTTAAGGCGGCCGGCGTCGAATATGTTTTCTTCAACCCGTCGACCGGTGACCACCCGATCTTTGATGCGCTCGTCGACGTGCCGGAGATCAAGATTATCAAGGGCATCCAGGAAGGCGCGGTGACCGCCATGGCTGATGGCTATGCGCGCGCGTCGGGACGCACCGGCGTGGTCGTCGTCGCCAACATCGGTCTGCCCAACGCCATGACGCAAATGGTCAACACCTACAAGGACCAGATTCCGATGCTGGTCGCGGTCGCCTCGGTCGGTCAGAACGAACTCGGCCGCGATCAATGGCAGGAGGTCGACCATCACGAATTGATGACCGAGCCGATCACCAAATGGTTCTGGCAGGCGCAGTCAACGGAAGCGATGGCGGAAACTACGCGTCGCGCGTTGAAATTCGCGTCCACCCCGCCGTGCGGGCCGGTGTTCCTGTCGCTGCCGACCAACACGCTCGCTCAGCACGGCAAGGCGCAAGTCTGGGAAGCGAGCAAATTCGACGTGCCGATGCGTATTCGCCCCGACAAGGACGATGTCGAGAAGGCGGCGCGCATGCTGATCGAAGCGAAAAATCCGCTGGTCAGCGTCGGCGACGAGGTCACTTGGTGCCGCGGCGAGAAGGAGCTGATCGCGCTTGCCGAACTGCTCGGCGCGCCGGTTGCCGGCGAGGCCGGATCGCTCGGCTATTGGTCGAAGCCGTTTCCCACCAGGCATCCGCTGTTCATCGGCACAGCGCTGCGCACCATGCGGTTTCCGGGTAAGCCCGACGTGCTGCTCAATCTCGGGAACCGCTGGGGCGAGATCGCCTCGCCGGGCACCAAGCTGATCTCGATCCGGCTCGACCCGACCAGTCTCGCCCGGCAGGCGCCGGTCGATCTTCCGATGGTGGCCGACCTGAAACTCGCCATTGCCGATCTGACCGAGGCGATCCGCAGCATGGCGACCGCCTCGCAGCTCAAGGACATCGCCGGCGAGCGTGCGGCGCGCGCTCGCGCCTACTCCGACGAGATGCGCCAGGAACGCGAAGCGATCGCCCGAGCGCTTGCCGACTCGACGCCGATCAGCATGGAGCGGCTCGGGCTTGAGTTGGAAAAAAACCTCGAACCCGACACCTGCTACGTCGCTGACGTGG
>DATJTL010000521.1:0-3265 GCA_035503415.1 Xanthobacteraceae bacterium | reverse complement strand
TCGTCGTAGAGGCTCGAATGGTGATCCTTGTCCTTTTCCAAGACGGCGAACACACCGGCCGGAGTCTCGCGTCCTTTCACGCCGCTCGATACCGGCGCGCGCAGGATCCAGCCGTTGGCATCGTAGATGGTCACCTGCTGGCTCTTGAGCGACACGATCGCCATGATCGGCTCGCCTGCTTCGCGCTGGACCGTCGCCTCGCTGGGGCGGGCACGATGCGGCTGCTTCACCGCGGCGTTGGCGGACGGCGCCCCAGCCAGCGCCATCAGCGCGGCGGTGGCCGCGAGCGTCGCAATCCTGGGAGCCCACCATCGTCGGGCCGCAGCGGTGGGATCGGCTGTGGTGAATCGATTTGCCATGCCAAGCTCCGGTTCACATGCGTCCGCCCGCCAATCAACTGCGGATGCTTTCCGTTTAACAGCCTAACGTCAATAAAGACTTGCGCCGGCTAACCTACAAAATTTTTTGATGCGCGCCTTGGGCCTCCGCCGGCAGCCGGTAAAGCTCGCCGTATTTCTTGCCCAGATAAGCCAGATAAGGCTTCATCGTCAGCGCCGAGCCGGTCGCGCGCCGCACCAGTTCGTTGGGCGGAAACTTGCTGCCATGCCGATAGATATTGTCTCGCAACCAAGCGTGCAGCGTGCCGAATTCGCCTCGTGCGATCTGGCAGGGAATTTCCGGGTGAGTCTGCAACGCCGCGGCATAAAACTGCGCGCCGAGGATGTTGCCAATCGTGTAGCTATGAAATGCGCCGCCGATCGCGCCGGCATACCAGTGTACGTCCTGCAGGCAGCCGTTGCGGTCGTCCGGCGGCGTGATCCCTAGATCGCTCTGCATTGCCACGCGCCACGCCTGCGCGAGATCCTTGACCGCGAGCTTGCCTTCCAGCATGCGCAGTTCCAGATCGAAGCGCAGCATGACGTGAAGGTTATAAGTGACTTCGTCCGCATCGGTACGGATCAGCGAGCGCACCACTTTGTTGATTGCGCGATGGAACGTCTCCAGTCGCACCGCAGCGAGCCTGTTCTCAAAGGCCTGCTGGAGCAGCGGATAAAAGTGCCGCCAAAAGCCGAGGCTGCGGGCGACGATATTCTCCCACAGCCGCGATTGGCTTTCATGCACGCCCGCGGAAACGCCGCCGCCCAGCGGAGTGCCGGCAAGCGCCGGGTCGACGCCCTGCTCGTACATCGCATGGCCCGACTCGTGCAGCGTCGAGAACAGCGCGTCGCCGAGGTCGTGCTCGTTGACGCGGGTGGTGATGCGCACGTCGCCCGCCGAGAATTTTGCACAGAACGGATGGTGCGTGAGGTCCAGACGGCCGCGCGCGAAGTCGTAGCCCATTTGCGCGGCGGCGCGTTTGGAGAATGCCAGTTGGCTTGATTGAGCAAACTGCTGACGCAGGCAGGAATCGTCGGCCTCGGGCTGCGCGCAGATCGCCTCGACAAGCGGCAGGAGCCCGCGCCTGAGATCGCCAAACAACTTGCGGACCGCGGCCGCGGTCATGCCTTCATCCGCGTCGTCGATGAGCGGATCGGCGACATGGGCGTAAGGAGCAAAGAACTCGGCATATTCGCGGCTGAGATCGAGCGTCTTTTCCAGATACGGCACCATGCTCTTGAAGTCGTTCGCCGGCCGCGCGCGAGTCCATTCCTGATAAGAGGCCGACCCATGGGCGTTGGCACGCTCCACATAATCGGCCGGCACCTTGATGGCTTTATCGAAATCGCGGCGGGCGACACGGATCAGGCAAGCGTCGTCACTCGTGCTTGGCAGGCTCTCGCCATACGGCGTCAACGCCTCGATCAATCGGCCGATGTCCGGCGCGACCGAACGCTCATGCGCAAGACGGGACAACATTGCCATCTGGCGGCCGCGCGCGGGCGCGCCACCTTCAGGCATGAAGGTCGCCTGATCCCAGCTCAACACCGAGTTCGCCGCCCGCAGATCGGCAATTTCGCGTAAGCGCGTTTTCAGTTCCGCCAGCATGTCTTCGCGAGAGCGGCGTGGCTTACGTTTAATGGTGCGGCGGCGTTGCGGTTTTGCAGCTCTTTTGCGGGCCATCGTCCTTCTCTGCGTTCGCCCCGACTGCATCAGCTAACCGGAAGGTATGGCCTCAATAAGTAGCTCGAGCGCCCGCTTGGCGAACGCTTCCATGTTGGAAAACCGCTCGGCGTTGCCGGTGCGCAGCATGATCGCGCGCTCGGCCGCGCCGGCAACCGCAATGCAGGTGTGACCGGCCGGATCGCCGTAACGGTTGCCGGTGGGCCCGCTCGCGCCGGTTTCGCCGACGCCCCAGGACGCGCCGTGCCGCTCGCGCATGCGCCGCGCCAGCAGCAGCGCGTAGGCCTCGGTCGACGGCCGCAAGCCCGCCATGTCGGCGTCGCCGATGCCGAGCAACGCCGCGCGCGCCGATTTGGTGTAGACCACGGCGCCGCCGAGAAAGTAGGCCGAGGCGCCGGGCACTGCGAGCAAAGTGGCGGCGATCAACCCGCCGGTCGAGGATTCGGCGATGGCGATAGTTTCGCGGCGCGCGATCAGCCGCTGCGCGATCGTCTGTGCCAAGGGCAACAGCGCTTTCATAGATCGCCCCTCCCGATTTGGCAGAGCACCCGGTAGAGACCGAGATCGGCGGCTGCCGGGAATTGCCGTTGGAGCTCCGCGGAGATGGCTTGCGCATCCTCCTGGTAGAGCGTTTCGATCATCAGCGCGCTGGCGATCTTCTTGTCGCCACCACGCATTTGCTCTTCCTTCGACACCGGCATGCCCGCGGCATCGAGCGCGATCCATATTTCACCGCTGGCGACGGCCGTGCTGGCGGTGAATTTTTCCAGCACGCCGCGCAACGCCGTCTCGTCCTGCCGCTGGTTGAACCGGGCAGTGATCGCGTAGGCACCGCGGAACCTGCCCTGCCGGACGGCACGCCGGCATACCGTGCGATTGGCGTTGATGAATACTTCCGACATGATCGTGCGCGTCATCGGCGTCGGATTGTCGAGCCGATCGAGGTAGGGCTTTGACGTGAGCACTTCGGGCGTTTCCACAAGATAGAAGTTCAAATAGCCCGGTGAACCCGAAATCGCCTTGTGACGTCGGCCGAAGAGAAAGCCCGGCACGGAGAGCCGCTCGAGCAAATGCTCGCCCTGGAACCAGGCTTCGAACTCCGCCTCGCGCCCCGCCAGGCAATCGTTGAAGATCGCGAGGATTCCGGGGCTCGTCATCGCGCCGCTACCACCATGATTTCGACCTTGTAGTCGGGCGAGGCGAG
>DATJTL010000520.1:0-4189 GCA_035503415.1 Xanthobacteraceae bacterium | reverse complement strand
ATTTGAAGCGCGAAGCGGCGCCTTGCGCGCGCGTCTCATTGTGTGAAGATTCTCATTGCCGGCAAATTCCTCGGTGCGGGATGGCGCTTGCGATTCTGCCACGGCTACGCCAAGTCAGAGCGCATGCCAACCGACCAGCCGGCGACCGATCACCCAGACCGCGACGAAGCCCCCGAACAGCGTCCGCTTACCCCGGCTGCGGAGCGAGCGCTCGCCGAAGCGGCGGCACGCCGCGCCGAACGTCAGCGCAATGCTGCCGAGCAATCGAAGGAAGTCGGCGGCCGCGACGGTCCCGATCCGACCCGCTATGGGGACTGGGAAGTGGGCGGCCTCGCGTCGGACTTTTGACGGCTTTCGGGCCGCTCTCGCGTTATCTGGTCACGACCACCGTCGTGCCGACGCCGACGCGACCGAAGAGATCGGTGATGTCGGCGTTGAACATGCGGATGCAGCCGTGGGAGACGAAGCCGCCGATCAAACCCGGCTGGTTGGTGCCGTGGATGGCGTATTGGCCGCCACCGGACAGCGTCATCGCTGCAACACCCATCGGGTTATGCGGCGAGCCGCCGGGGATCACGTTCGGCAGCCGGGGATTCTCGCGTTTGATCGAGGCCGGCGGTGACCATGCAGGCTCGACGTATTTGCCGTCGATCTGCACCGTGCCGGACCATTGCATGCCGAAGCGGCCGACGCCGATCGGATAGCGGATCGCTTCGCCGTTGCCGAGCATGAGATAGAGCCGGCGCTGGCTCTGGTGCACGACGATGGTGCCGGCCGGATAACCGTCCCTGACTGCCACCACGTCGCCGTGCGCCGAGGCTGTGCTCGGCGCAAGAGCAAATGCCGCGAACGCCGCCATGGCGGCCGCGAACAGGATATTTCCTCGCATGATCGAAATCTCCCCCAACGATGCCGCCCCGCGCGCGGTCGATGCCGCGGTCATCAAGCAAAAAGCATCATAGCCCAGACGGCGGGCTCGCTCAGCAGCGCTGCGGGCTTAGGGTAAAGTTTTTCCAAATTTTTCCACAAGGAGCGCGCGCCGCATAGGTATTTGGCGGCCACGCGCCAGAACTGATTTGGTCAGAAGTTGTAGATTGTACTCACATACCAAGGTGCACTACGCGCTTTCCTTGCTCTTGTTTTGTCGGTTGTTGACCAGATCGTCGACCACGGCAGGGTCGGCGAGCGTCGAGGTGTCGCCGAGATTGCCGAACTCGTCCTCGGCGATCTTGCGCAGGATGCGGCGCATGATCTTGCCCGAACGCGTCTTCGGTAAGTTAGGGGCGAACTGAATAAGATCCGGGGAGGCGATCGCGCTGATTTCCTTGCGCACCCAATTGACCAGTTCCTTGCGCAAGTCTTCGCTCGGCTGCTGGCCGTTCATGAGCGTGACATAGGCGTAGATGCCTTGGCCCTTGATGTCGTGCGGATAGCCGACCACGGCGGCTTCAGATACCTTCGGATGCGCCACCAAGGCAGATTCGACCTCGGCGGTCCCGAGCCGATGTCCGGCCACGTTGATCACGTCATCGACGCGGCCGGTGATCCAGTAATAGCCATCGGCGTCGCGGCGGCAGCCGTCGCCGGTGAAATACTTGCCCGGGTAGGTGCTGAAATAGGTGTCGACGAAGCGCTGATGGTCGCCGTAGACGGTGCGCATCTGGCCGGGCCAGGAATCGGCGATGCACAGATTGCCGCTGGTGGCGCCATCCTGCACTTTGCCGTCGGCGTCGACGATCTGAGGAACGATGCCGAAGAACGGCCGCGTCGCCGAGCCGGGCTTGAGCTGCGTCGCGCCCGGCAGCGGCGTGATCAGAATGCCGCCGGTCTCGGTTTGCCACCACGTATCGACGATCGGGCAACGGCTGTCACCGACCACACGATGATACCATTCCCACGCTTCGGGGTTGATAGGCTCGCCGACGGTGCCGAGGAGTCGCAGCGAGGCGCGTGAGGTCTTCGTCACCGGGGAGTCGCCGGCCTGCATCAGCGCGCGAATGGCGGTCGGCGCTGTGTAGAAGATGTTGACCTTGTGCTTGTCGATCACTTCCCAGAAGCGCGACATGCTCGGGTAATTCGGCACGCCCTCGAACATCAGCGTGGTGGCGCCGTTCGAGAGCGGCCCGTAGACGATGTAGCTGTGGCCAGTGACCCAGCCGACGTCGGCGGTGCACCAATAAATGTCGCCGTCGTGATAGTCGAACACGTATTGGTGCGTCATCGAGGTGTAGACCATGTAGCCGCCGGTCGTGTGCAGCACGCCCTTCGGCTTTCCGGTCGAGCCCGACGTATAGAGGATGAACAGCGGGTCCTCCGCGTTCATCTCCTCGCAGGGGCAGTCCGCGGTGACCACGTCCTTGGCTTCGTGGTACCAGACGTCGCGCACCGGATCCATGTTGACCGGAGCGCCGGTGCGTTTGACGACGATGACGAAATCGACGCCGCCCGCCTTGGCGATCGCCGCATCGGTGTTGGCCTTGAGCGGAATCTTGCGGCCGCCGCGCAACCCTTCGTCAGCGGTGATGACGATGTTCGATTTGCAGTCCTCGATGCGGCCGGCGAGCGAATCCGGCGAGAAGCCGCCGAACACCACGGAATGGACGGCACCGATGCGCGCGCAGGCGAGCATCGCGTAGGCCGCTTCCGGAATCATCGGCATGTAGATGGTGACGCGATCGCCCTTCTTGACGTTGCGGTTGCGCAGGATGTTGGCGAAGCGGCAGACCTCGTCGTGCAGTTCCTTATAGGTGATGTGCTTTGAGTCTTTCGGATCGTCGCCTTCCCAAATGATGGCGGTCTGGTGCCCACGCGCATGCAGGTGGCGGTCGATGCAATTGTAGGCGGCGTTGGTCCAGCCGTCTTCGAACCATTTGATCGATACGTTCGGTTTGGCGAAGGAGGTGTTCTTGACCTTGCTGAAATGCTTGAACCAGTGGATGCGCTTGGCTTGCTCGGCCCAGAATGCGTTCGGATCCTTGAGCGAGGCGGCGTACATGGCCTGGTATTTGGCGTCGTCGACAAAAGCGCGCTGCTTCCAATCCGCCGGGACGTCGTAAATCTTCTCGCTCATCGCGCTCCTCCGTCAGCCGCGGCCTAAGCCCTTGCTTGCATAGGACTATTGAAGTCCGCGGACCCTGCTTGTGGGCCGCATTATGCGCTGCCGGCGCGCAACGGCCAAGGGTCGCCTGGTCTTTGGTTTGTCGCACCACTGCAATTCCGCGATGGCGCTCCCATGCTATGATGCGTGGTGACGCAAGCAGGGGGCTGACATGCGCTACGCTAAAGTTGCTGCCGTCGTCGCTGCCTTATTTTTTTCGGTCTATCCGCTGCGGGCGCAAACGCCCTCGACAGCGGCTCCGTCGGCGGAAAATCTCGCCGCCGCGCGCGAACTGGTCGCGGCCATGCGGGCGACGGATCAGTTCAAGGTGGTTCTGCCCGCCATCGTCGAAGGAATGAAGCCGGCCGTCGTACAGGGCCGCCCTCAGGTCGCGAAAGATTTCGACGCGATCATGCCGATCATCGTCAATGGCGCGATGCAGCGGGTGAACGAGCTCGCCGAAATGCTGGCCGTGATCTACGCGCGCAATTTCAGCGTTGACGAGATCCACGACCTCATTGCTTTCTACAAGACGCCGACGGGACAAAAGTTGCTTGAGCGGCAGGCCACGATCGCGCGCGAGAGCATGGCGGCAGGTCAGCAGTTCGGGCAGGGACTGGTGCAGGACATTCGGCAGCAAATCGACGACGAACTAAAGAAGCGCGGCGACAGTAACTAACCGCGCCAACTGACCGCCGCCAAAGATGCGTATGGCCGGAACCCGTCCGGCCATAACGTGAACAACAAGACGCGCGCCACAATCACGCAGCGATCACACCGATCCGGTGATCCACTGTTCGAGCTTCTGCTTGGGTGCGGCGCCGATCTGGCGCGAGGCGAGCTGACCGTCTTTGAACAGCATCAGCGTCGGGATCGACATGATGCCGTACTTCGAGGCAGTGCCCGGGTTCTCGTCTACGTTAAGCTTGACGATCTTGACCTTGCCGTTGAGCGACTTGGAAATCTCTTCCAGAGCCGGTGCGATCATCCGGCAGGGGCCGCACCACTCTGCCCAAAAGTCGACCACGACCGGTTCGCTCGCCTTGAGCACGTCCTGATCGAACGTTGCATCGGTAACTTTGTCGACCATGA
>DATJTL010000519.1:0-3647 GCA_035503415.1 Xanthobacteraceae bacterium | reverse complement strand
TTCCTCCGAGTCGCCGAGGAAGGGCGATTTGCGCATGATGATTCGCAGACGCCGAGCGAGCGGGACGTCATGACCGCGTCCTATCTGGGCCAGCTCAATGCGCAGCAGCGCCGCGCGGTCGAGCATGGCGAAGCCGCGCTCGCCGAGGCCGGTCCGCTGCTGATCATTGCCGGGGCCGGCTCGGGCAAGACCAATACCCTCGCTCACCGCGTGGCCCATCTCGTCATCAACGGCGCCGATCCGCGCCGCATCCTGTTGCTCACCTTTTCGCGCCGCGCGGCGGCGGAGATGGCCCGACGGGTCGAGCATATAACGGCGATCGCGCTGCGCGAGCGCGCCGGCGCGATGGCGCAAGCGACTTCGGGGGCGATTTCCTGGTCCGGCACCTTCCACGCGATCGGCGCCCGGCTTTTGCGCGAACACGCCGAAACCATCGGCCTCGACCGCGCCTTCACCATTCACGACCGCGAGGACTCCGCCGATCTGATGAACCTGATCCGGCACGATCTCGGCTACTCGAAGACCGAACGGCGCTTCCCGGCCAAGAACACGTGCCTTTCGATCTATTCGCGCGCCATCAATGCCGAGAGTCCGCTCGACGAGGTACTCGGCAGCCATTTTCCCTGGTGCGCCGAATGGGAGGCCGAACTGCGCGCGCTGTTCGCCGCCTATGTCGAGGCCAAGCAGCGCCAGCACGTCCTCGATTACGACGATCTCTTGCTCTATTGGGCGCAGATGATGACCGAGCCCGCGATCGCAGCCGATGTTTCCGGCCGCTTCGATCACGTGCTGGTCGACGAATATCAGGACACCAACCGCCTGCAGGCCGCGATCCTGCTCGCGCTCAAGCCGAACGGCCAAGGCCTCACCGTCGTCGGTGACGATGCGCAGTCGATCTATTCGTTCCGCGCCGCCACTGTGCGCAACATCCTGGATTTTCCCGGCCAGTTCAGTCCGCGCGCGCAGGTCATCACGCTCGAGCACAATTACCGCTCGACCCGGCCGATCCTTGCCGCCGCCAACGGCGTCATCGAGTTCGCCGCCGAACGCTTCACCAAGAACTTGCGCTCCGACCGCGCCTCCGCCGAACGGCCGCATCTGGTCAGCCTGGCGGACGAAACCGAGCAGGCGCGCTACGTGGCCGATGCGGTCTTGCACTATCGAGAATGCGGCTCTCCGCTCAAGCATCAGGCGGTGCTGTTTCGCGCCTCGCACCATTCGGGGCCGTTGGAAGTCGAGCTCGCCCGGCGCAATATTCCGTTCGTCAAATTCGGCGGCCTGAAATTTCTCGAAGCAGCGCACATCAAGGACGTACTCGCGGTCCTGCGCTTTTGTGAGAACCTGCGCGACCGCGTCGCCGGCTTCCGCGCCTTGCAGATCTTGCCTGGCGTCGGACCGGCGACGGCGGGCCGCGCGCTCGAGCACGCAGCAGAGAGCGCCGATCCGGCGGCTGCACTCGGCGAATTCGCGGTTCCGCCCGCCGCGAGGGAAGACTGGCCGGGTTTTGTCGAGACGCTGCGACTGGTGCGCTCGCGCGCCGCCGGTTGGCCGGCCGAACTCGATCTGGTCTGCCGCTGGTACGAACCGCATTTGCAACGCCTGCACGAAGATTCCACCGCGCGCGGGGCCGACCTCATACAACTCGCGCAGATCGCGCAAAGCTTTGCCAGCCGCGAGCGCTTTCTCACCGAACTCACGCTCGATCCGCCCGGCGCAACCAGCAACGAGGCCGGCGCGCCGCTGCTCGACGAGGACTATCTGATCCTCTCCACAATCCATTCCGCCAAGGGCCAGGAATGGAAGGCGGTGTTCGTGCTCAACTGCGTCGACGGCTGCATTCCGGCCGATCTCGCAACCGGCAGCAGCGCCGAGATCGAGGAGGAACGCCGCCTGCTCTACGTCGCCATGACGCGCGCCAAGGATCATCTGCATCTTTTGGTGCCGCAGCGCTTCTACGTGCATGCACAGCGCGGCGGCGGCGACCGCCATATGTACGCCGCGCGCACCCGCTTTATTCCCTCCGAGATTTTGCGCCTGTTCGAGTCCCGCGCTTGGCCGCACGCCGGCGCGGCAGCGCCTTCGGCGCAAGGCACGCGCGCCCCGATCGACATCGCCGCGCGTCTGCGACGGATGTGGAACTAAAAAATTTTCCTTTTCCGTTCGCGCGGCATTGCGGACAAATTTGAGCCGCCCGCTTCGCGGTCCGTTCACCAATCCCGCAATTGCCCTTCGAATAGGCTGGAACGCGGCTGCACGCCGCTGATTAATTAAGGTCGGGGCGAAGCTGACAGGCCGCGTGACAGGCCCGGAAAAGCACAGCTGTTTGGAATGGAGGATGTCATGCAGCGCACGATCAGCATGTTGATTGCCGACGACTCGCAAGTCAGCCAGCAGATACTCGCCGAGGCCGCGCGAACGTCGAAGCTGCCGCTGCGGATCACCATGACCGACAACGGACGCGAATGCCTGACGCTGCTCAACGGCGCCAATATCGATCTCGCCTTCATCGACGTGCACATGCCGGAACTTTCCGGCACCGAGGCGTTCTGGTCGGCCCGCAAACAGGGGATCCAAACCTTCGTGACGTTGATGTCCAATCCGCCGGCCGCCGAGGCCGTGGAAATGGCGATCAAGCTGCGCGCCTATGAGTTCCTGTTCAAGCCGTTTGCCGCCAGCGACGCGCTCGGCGTGATGCGAACCTATGCACGCATCTCCTCGCCGACCAAAATATTGATCGTCGACGATTCCTCGGCGGTGCGGCAGATCGTGCAGAAGGTCCTGCACGGCAGCGTATTCAATTGCACGATCAGCGAGGCGGGCGACGGCGAGAGCGCGCTGTCGCTTGCGCGCAGCACGAAGTTCGACGCCGTCTTCCTCGACCGCAACATGCCCGGACTGGACGGATTGAGCACGATGAAGCGGATTCGCGTGATCGAGCCGTCGCTGAAAATCGTGATGATGTCGGCCGAGCACGATTTGACCAAAGAGCGTGAGGCGCTCGACGGCGGCGCCTGCGCCTCGCTCCGCAAGCCGTTCCATTCGGCGGACGTTGACCGCGTGCTGCACCACGCCTTCGGTCTGCGCTCGCCGCACCTGAAAGTGAACAAGAGCGAGCAGGATTTCGACGTTGCCATCGAGGGCAGCACGATCAGGCTGGCGCACAAGAACAGCGGCCACATCTTCGAATATCTCTGGTCGCACACGCCACCTTATCTGCGCAACGCCGTGGTCCGTTGCGCGTCCGCCTGCGCCATCGCGCCCGGCCGCGTCGCACCGGTCGCCCAGGAGACGGCCTTGCTGCAACTGCGCACCGCGCAGCTGCTGGCGGCGTGAATGGGCCGGATTGATTAGGCCCTTGCGCCGGGTTGTGGCGCGGCCGGCGGGAAGGCACAATCGTCCGCAACATAAGCCGGACGAGGGGACGCCATGCCGAAGACGCCGGATTACTTCGCCGGAAAGACCATCATCATCACCGGCGCCGCGAGCGGCATCGGCCGCGCCACCGCGCTGATCTTCGCCCGCGAGGGCGCCAACGTGGTTTGCGCCGACCTCAACGAGGCCGGCGCGCGCAAGACCGCCGACGAGGTCAACGGCAAGGGCAGCCAGGCGCTGGCGCTGAAAGTCGACGTCACCTCGCGCGCAGAGGT
>DATJTL010000518.1:0-3657 GCA_035503415.1 Xanthobacteraceae bacterium | reverse complement strand
GACTTTCACTTTGAGAGCCTTGCCTGACGTGTCGACAGCGGTGACCTTCGAAGAGAGTTTGAAAGTGATGCCTTGCCTTTGCTGAATGCGGTGGAATTGCCGCGCCACCTCGCTGTCAATGCCGGGCAGTACGTGATCGAGGAACTCGACCACCGTCACTTCGGCGCCAAGCCGGCGCCACACCGAGCCCAGCTCCATGCCAATGATGCCGGCACCAACGATCAGCAGTTTCCGCGGGACATTGGGAAGCTCCAGCGCCCCGGTCGAGGACACGACACGCTTCTCGTCGAAGTCGATGCCGTTCAATCGCGCCACGGCCGAGCCAGTGGCGATCACGATGGCCTTCGTCTCCAGCGTCTGGGTCTTGCCGTCTTCCGCCCTCACTTCGACCTTGCCGGGCGCAAGGATGCGGCCAACGCCATGAAACGCCTCGATCTTGTTTTTCTTGAACAGAAAATCGACGCCCTTGACGTTGCTCTCGACGTTCTGGAGCCGGTATTTGTGCATCGTCGGCAGGTCTACACTCCGATTGCCGACCTTGATCCCCATTTTTGCAAAGGTGTCGCCCGCTTCCTCATAAAGCTCTGACGCATGCAGCATGGCTTTCGACGGTATGCAGCCGACGTTAAGGCACGTACCGCCAAAGGTTGCGTCCTTCTCGACAACAGCGGTCTTCATGCCGAGCTGCGCCGCACGGATGGCGCAGACGTAGCCGCCAGGGCCGGTGCCAATGACTACGAGGTCGTAAGAAGGCATAACGCAATCACCTCTGCGTCGTCATGCCCGCGCTCGTCGCGGGCATCCACGTCTTTCCATTTTGCGAAAGGAATAAGACGTGGATGGCCGGGTCAAGCCCGGCCATGACGGATTGAGAATCACAAATCCAGCACCAGCCGCGCCGGCTCCTCCAGACATTCCTTCACCCGCACCAGGAAGGTCACCGCCTCGCGGCCGTCGACGATGCGGTGGTCATAGGACAACGCGAGATACATCATCGGCCGCACTTCGACCTTCCCCGCGACAACCATCGGCCGCTCTTGGATCTTGTGCATGCCAAGAATACCGGATTGCGGCGCATTGAGGATCGGCGTCGACATCAGCGAGCCGTAGATGCCGCCATTGGTGATCGAGAACGTGCCGCCCTGCAGCTCTTCGATCTTAAGCGAGCCGTCGCGGGCGCGGGCGCCGAAACCGGCGATCGCCTTCTCGATCTCGGCGAGCGATTTGTGATCGCAGTCGCGCACCACCGGCACCACAAGGCCGCGCTCGGTCCCGACCGCGATGCCGATGTGATAATAGTTTTTGTAGATGATGTCGGCGCCGTCGATCTCGGCGTTGACCGCGGGAATCTCCTTGAGCGCCTGTACGCAGGCCCGCACAAAGAAACCCATGAAGCCGAGCTTCACCCCATGCTTCTTCTCGAACAGATCGCGATATTGCGCGCGCAACGCCATGACGTGCGTCATGTCGACCTCGTTGAAGGTCGTCAGCATGGCGGCGGTGTTCTGCGCCTCCTTGAGACGCCGCGCGATGGTCTGACGCAGCCGCGTCATGCGCACGCGCTCCTCGCGTGCGGCGTCATCGGGCGGGGAAGGCGCGCGCACCTGCACGGCGGCGGCAGGCGCGGTGACCGGCATCGGCTGCGCGGCGGCGCGTTCGATTGCCGCCAGCATGTCGCCCTTCGTCACGCGGCCGTCCTTGCCGGAGCCGGGCACGGTTGAAGCGTCGACCCCGGTTTCAGCGGCGAGCTTGCGTACCGATGGCGCAAGCGGCGCTCCGGCGGCAAGCGAAGCTGCGGGTGAGGGTTGCGCGGGGGCCGGTGGCGCCGCAGCGGGCTTCGCGTCTGCCGGCTTTGGTTGAGACTTTGCCGCCGCGGCGCCAGCGCCTTCTTTGATCTGACCAAGCAGTGCGCCGACCGCGACCGTATCACCATCCTTGGCGGCGATGTCGCCGAGCACACCAGCGGCTGGCGCCGGCACTTCAATCGTCACCTTGTCGGTTTCAAGCTCGACCAGCGGTTCGTCGACCGCAACCGCATCGCCCGGTTTCTTGAACCACTTGCCGATTGTCGCCTCGGTCACCGATTCGCCCAACGTGGGCACGCGGATTTCGGCCATGGTCTTATTCCTCGTTCGCGGTGACGTTTGCGTATCGGCGACGGCGCTCCGTCATCTGTTATCTCAACGCCTCGTCCAAAAATTGTTTCAGCTGTGCCAGATGCAGCGACATCTGCCCGACCGCCGTCGAGGCGGCAGCCGGCCGGCCCGCATAGCGCGCGCGGCGATTTTTCGCCTCGATCTGATTGAGTATCCACTGCAGGAAGATGTCGACGAACACCCAGCCGCCCATATTGCGCGGCTCTTCCTGGCACCAGACAATCTCCGCCTGTTTGAAGCGGGACAGTTCGGTCATCAGCGCCTTGGTGGGGAACGGATAGAGCTGCTCGATGCGCAGGAGATAGATGTCGTCGATGCCGCGCTTCTCGCGCTCCTCGTAAAGGTCGTAATAAACTTTGCCGGAGCAGAGCACGACGCGGCGGATATTGTCGTCGGGCACGAGCTTGATCTTCTCGTCCGGCCGCTGCTGCGCGTCGTCCCACAAGAGCCGGTGGAACGTAGTATCCGGGCCCATCTCGTCGAGCCGCGACACCGCGCGGCGATGACGCAACAGCGATTTGGGCGTCATCAGGACGAGCGGCTTGCGGAAGTCGCGCTTCAATTGCCGGCGCAGAATATGAAAGTAGTTCGCCGGCGTCGTGCAATTTGCGACCTGCATGTTGTCCTCGGCGCACATCTGCAGATATCGCTCGAGCCGGGCCGAGGAGTGCTCCGGCCCCTGCCCTTCGTAGCCGTGTGGCAATAGGCAGACGAGCCCGGACATGCGCAACCACTTGCGCTCGCCGGAAGAGATGAACTGGTCGAACACCACCTGCGCGCCATTGGCGAAATCGCCGAACTGCGCCTCCCACAGCGTCAGCGCGCTCGGCTCGGCGAGCGAATAACCGTACTCGAAGCCGAGCACGGCCTCTTCCGACAGCATCGAGTTAATGACTTCGTAGCGCGCCTGCTTCTCGGCCACATGATTGAACGGCGTGTAGCGCTTCGCGCTCTCCTGATCGATCAGCACGGAATGACGCTGCGAGAAGGTGCCGCGCTCGGAATCCTGCCCGGAGAGCCGCACCCGATGGCCTTCCAGGAGCAATGAGCAGAAGGCGAGCGCCTCGGCGGTCGACCAGTCGATGCCTTCCCCCGTCTCGATTGCCTTACGGCGACTGTCGAGAAAGCGGCTGAGGGTTCGGTGCAAGTGAAAATCTGCCGGCAGCGTCGTAATTTTTTGGCCAACTTCTCGCAGTGCAGCGAGTTCGACGCCGGTCTTGCCGCGGCGCGGATCGTCGCTATCGCCCGCGCTCTTGAACCCGGACCAGCGGCCGTCGAGCCAGTCCGCCTTGTTGGCGCGGTAGCTTTGCGCCCCTTCCAACTCGGCATCGAGGCGAGCCCGCCAGTCCGCCTTCATCTTGTCGACTTCGCCTTTGCTGACGACGCCTTCGCCGACGAGCTTGTCGCCGTAGATTTCGAGCGTGGTCGGATGCGCGGCAATCGCCTTGTACATCAACGGCTGGGTGAACGACGGCTCGTCGCCCTCGTTGTGGCCGTGGCG
>DATJTL010000517.1:0-4568 GCA_035503415.1 Xanthobacteraceae bacterium | reverse complement strand
CCGGCATAATATTGCAGCACAACCGAAAACGTTAGAACCGCGCCGGAACTGGCGTAGGGCAACACCGGCTGCGCATACAGGCTGTTGGTGTAGACTTCCTGGCCGCCGACATAGACCGCCGGCTGCTGGAAGAAAAAGAAGTTCTGCAGAAGAGACGAGTTATTCCGGACGTTGATGGTGATCGTGGTAGCCATGACCGTGCTCCTGGGTCGACCCGATGAGGTGGGATGCTCCTTCGTCATGAGTTGCATGACGATGCGCGAGCAATTTTAAAGAGCATTTTGGGCGCGGCACTTTTCAGTTCTTGCCTCAGAAGCAATTGCCAGCAGATTTGATTGTGTGGCGCGCAATCTTCAGAACGCGCCTCCCGGAACAACGGACCAGACCGTCGCGGCTTGGCAATCAATGCGAATTGGCGGTCATCCCAAACTTTTGGCGCGGGCGGCGTAAGGCGTGACCGTCCACGTGCCGTCGAGATTGTACACGACCTCGAAGGTCGAATAGCCCGGCGTGGCGTCGCACAGCGCAGCGGTGCTCGACGCCGACTTGAAGTCTACGACGGTGCCGGCCGGATAGTTTCCGGTCTGAACGTAGAATTTCAGCACCGGCTGGCAATCGAGGGCGATATTCGGCGGAAGGTTCGCGAAGCTGGACAGAACGATGCTGCCGGCCTTCGCCTGCATCGCCAGACCGCCATTAAAGGTGTTGAGCAGCGGATTGAAAACCGGCGTGATGATTCTGAAGCAGCCCACTGGCGGACCGGACGTGTTCACGGGCGTCGACAGCCCGAGTGATGGGCTCACCATCATCGTCGTCGTATTGTTGGCCTGGCCTCCGGTAGTCGTCACTTCGATCGGCTGACTTGCTGTAAGTTCGCCGCTACGCGCACCGACGATGAGCGTGTCCAGCTGCTGTTGAACGCCGGCATAGATCTGCGTCGATGTTGAGAATGTCAGGATCCCGCCGGAAGTTGCGAAGGGCAACAAGGCCCGCGTGAACAAGCTGTTGGAGTAGTAGGCGCCTTGCCCGATAGGAAAGGCGGGTTGCTGAAAGAAGAAAAAGCTCTGAACAGTCGCGCTGTTGTTGCGTACATTGATGCTGATCGATCCTGCCATATTCGTGCTCCCTGGCCGTACTCCCGGCGCTATGTCGAAGCTCCGCTTGCTGTGGACTTGCGTTGGCGCAGCTCTGATCGCCGTAGCGTTGGCGGGCCGGCGTGGACTTGCCTGTGGGTACGCGAGGTCGCGTCACAGCCGCGATCACCTCGGCACCATGGAATCCATGAATTCGATCAACAGCGACTTCGAGCGTGCCGACATGGTCTCGCACAGCCGCCCGAAGGATGACCGCAGCCTGCTGTCGTCTTCGTCCAGTTTGGACGGCGAGGTTCGCCGGTCCATGGTGCCGGCGCCGGTGAGAAACCAATCGAGGGAAATGTCCAGCGTTTGGCAAAGAGCCATGGCATTTTCCAGCGACATCGGACCGTCGCGCTTCCATCGGGTCACGGCGCTCTCGTTGACGCCGACCGCGTAGGCCAGCGCGTGTTGCTTTTTCATACCGCGCTTGTTCATGGCCTCGACCAGCCGCTTCCCTCGCGTCGACATGTGGCGCAACGACCCCTTCGGAATCCCCGCCCCGAATTCCCCCCGGCCTTATTGTCATAGGATTATAATCCCACATCGCCACAATGCAAGGGTGTGCCGTCACTCTCGCGCTCGGCCCCTGATCGCCGGGCCTCGTCAAACGATTCGCTTGCGCAGACGACGCCGCAAAGGGTTCCGGAATGTACAGACATACGGCTAGGCAATACGTTCGCGACGGCCAGCCATACAACTACTACAAGCACCTCATCGCAGACACAACCCCGACGCTTTATGGAAGCTCGGCGTCGCTGGAATTGCCATCAGCCGCGGCGCGCACCGACGCAAAAAAGCCCCGGCAATGCCGGGGCCTTTTCTCGAGGGGACCTGTCTCGATCAACTCTGTTGGAGCTTAGTCTCGCGTTTCGATCGGCGCCGGGTTGAACACGTCCCAACGCCAATTCAAGCGAGCCGTCACCGTCTGAATGAACAGATTGTTATTGTTGTTGTTGAAATTGCAGAACTCGCAAATTCCAGTGGCGGTGGAGTTATTCATGTTGTTGTCCCAGAAACCGTAAACGTCGTATTCGATACCGATGCTCACGTTACGCGTGGCCAACCATTCCAGGCCGATCCCGCCGGTCGCACCGGTCAGTGTGTCATCGACGCTAAAATTGTTTCGAGTAGGAAGGTTGACAGCGCCGAGTTCGACTTGCGTCCATGCGATGCCGCCTTTGCCGTAGAGCAAGAGGCGGTCCCAAGCGTACCCGATCTGGCCGGTCACGCTGAAGAGGTCCTCGAACGTCACTGTCCGGTTGGAATTGGCATTTACGTGTCCAGGAATGCACGAAGGTGCAACCGAAACGCAGGATAGCTCGTTGCTACTCATATCCAATCCATCAAACATCCCTTCAATTCCGATAACCCAGCTGCTGGGGAACTCCCAGCGAAAGCCGACCTGACCGCCGCCCACAACGCCCGACAGGGAGTGATTGAATACGTCGACAGGAGCAGTCTCGCAGTTCGCCCACACCCCATCCGTGCACCACGTCACGTTGTTGGTAAACGCCCCGCCGAAGTTGCCACCGACATAGGGGCCGGTCCAGGTGTAGGGCTGCGGGGCCGGCGCAGGCGGCGCCTTGACCGGCATTTCCGCCGCTTTGGCCGTGCCAAACGGCGCAGCGACCAACAGTGCTGATACGCCGATAAGCCCAAGCAATCTGCACAACATGACGGCCCCCTCCTTATAAACAGGCACCAACACCTGTGTTTAGTTTCAGTATTGCAGACTCCCTCGGCTCCGGAGGTAATGGCGGGTGTTGGAGTCATTTTTCGCGGACTGTTGCAATCATGACACTGATTGTTTGCTTCGCGCGCGGCGCGTTACCGCATTACCGCGAAGACCCAGTCCGTTACCACAAGATGTGAACGGCGCGGTAATACGCCCAATATTATCGATCGGGCCGATGCGCCTTATCGGGCATCGAAATTCAACATCTTCAAATCACATTCCCCACGCCACCGCGCGCGCATTGCCGCGCTTAAGATTGCGGTAGCGTGCTAGTGCCCACAGCGGAAAGAATTTCGAGTAGCCGTGGTAGCGCAGGTAAAATACGCGGGGGAAACCGGTCGCGGTATAGCGCGGCTCGTTCCAAAAACCGTCGTCGTCTTGCGTCGTTTTAAGGTACGCGATTCCGCGTTCGACCGCCGGATGATCAGCCTCGCCGGCAGCCATGAGCCCGAGCACCGCCCAAGCGGTCTGTGAGGCGGTCGAGGGCGCACGCTCGTAGCTGCGATAGTCGAGCTTGTAGCTCGTGCCGTCCTCGCCCCAGCCGCCGTCATCGTTCTGGATAGCGACGAGCCACGCCGCCGCCTTGCGCATTTCCGGTGCGCTGCTCCCAACGCCGGCGGCGTTGAGCGCGCAGAGTACCGACCAGGTGCCGTAGATGTAATTCATGCCCCAGCGGCCGTACCAGCTTCCTTCGACAAGTTGAGTGCGACGCAGATAGTCGACGCCGCGCGCCACGGTCGGACTGTTGTCGATCGTGTCGCCCATTTGCGCCAGCATCGACAGGCAGCGCGCCGTCACGTCCTCGGTCGGCGGATCGAGCAGCGCTCCATGGTCGGCGAACGGAATGTTGTTGAGATAATAATATTCGTTGTCGGCATCGAAGGCGCCCCATGCGCCGTTTTCGCTCTGCATGCCGACGATCCACTCCTTGGCGCGATCAAGGCTCGGGCCGAAATCGCCGCGACCGGAATGTCGCTGCCAGCGATCCATCGCCATTGCGACGACGGCGGTGTCGTCGACGTCGGGATAATGCGGATTGGCGTATTGAAACGCCCAGCCACCGGGCCGCAGATCGGGCCGCCGTTCGATCCAGTCGCCGCGCACTTCGAGCTCCTGCATCGGCACGAGCCAATCGAGGCCTTTGTGCGTTTGCGCGACGGCGCGTTCACCGCCGACTTCAAGCAGCGTGTGGCAGACCAGGCTGGTGTCCCAGATTGGCGAGACGCAGGGCTGGCAATAGGCCTCGTGCGGATGGACGACGAGCAGCTTCTCGACCGATTTGCGGGCGATTGCGCGCCGCGGATCGCTCTCGGGGATTCCGAGCGCGGCAAACATCATCACGCTGTTCGCCATTGCCGGAAAAATCGCGCCGAGCCCATCCTCGCCGTTCAATCGCTCGCTCACCCAGGCGACCGCGCGATCGATGGCGCGTTGGCGCGTTTTTTTTGGGAAGAACGGCTCGGCCGTCCGTAACACATTGTCGACGACGCGAAAGAACCAAAACCATGACGCCTTCTGCTGCGGCGCTTTCGGCGCCGGTCCGAGCGTTTGCGGCGGTTCGGCGAACAGCTCGTCGATACGCACGCCCTTGGCATTGCGGGCTTTTGGCTTCTTCGCCATCAGCACCAAGAGCGGAACGATGACGGTGCGGCTCCAATAGGAAATCTTGTCGAGATGGAACGGAAACCATTTCGGCA
>DATJTL010000516.1:0-3316 GCA_035503415.1 Xanthobacteraceae bacterium | reverse complement strand
AGCCGCCTCGGCGATGTCCTGCACAATCCGCGGGTCGGACTCAAAGCTGCGCAGCAAATCGCTTCCACCCAGAAGAACGCCGCCATCGGCGTGGTCGATTTCGACGGTCTGCCCGCCGGCATCGCCGGCGATTTGCGCGAGGGCGGTCCGGATCTGGTACTGACTGATGCAAGTGTGTTGTTTGGAAAATTGCGCGGCAAGGCCGACCCAGCGGAGATCGCGCTCGCCCAAAATGCCGCCGCGATTGCGCATCGCGCCTTGGCGCAGGCGCGGGGCGCTACGCTCAACGCCATGATCGCCGCCGTTGAACGAGAGGCGCGGCTCCTCGGCGCCGAGGAGATTTATATCGCTGCGGCGCCCGATCTCGCGCGCGGTGCGGCCTTTCGGCGGATCGAAGGCGAAGCGGCAATCGGCGAGAGCCACGCGCTGCGTGCGACGGTGGCTTATAAGGGAATATGGGTACGGCTCGTGCGTACGTTTTGCGCCGCGGATCTTGCGCACGAAGCGGCGGCGCGATTTGCGCAGGCGGTCGCCCAATTGCCGTCCGGCCGCGGGTTCGCATCGGGCTTCGATTCATATCTGGTCGAGGGCTGCCGCATGGCGCAGCCACTCGAGCCGTTGATGGGCTCGCGGCTCGAAGGAGAAAATCAGCCGCCACATGGCGCGCTCGTCTCGGTCCAGGCCACTATCGCGATCGAGGGCCGCACCGTGCCGGTCGGCGCGCCGGTGCTGCTCGGCCAGGAAGGCGAGACTGCGAGCCTTCTGATCGATCCACTGTACGACTAAACCACCTATAAATGTAAATGGCTGCGTCACCGGCGCCGCCGCAATCTTGGAGACAGAACGTGGCCGATAAACTGACCGACATCATCGAGGAACTGGCGCTCGCCAACCGCATTCTCGGCAACGAGGGCGTGCTCGACGCCTTCGGCCACGTGAGCATGCGCCATCCCGGCGATCCCGGCCGCTATTTCTTGCCGCGCTCGCGCTCGCCGGCCTTGATCGAGCCCGGCGATATTCTGGAGTTCACGCTGGATTCCGAGCCGGTCAAACCGCCGAAGGTGCACATGTACGCCGAGCGCGTCATTCACGGCTGCATCTATCAGGCGCGTCCCGACGTCATGGCGGTCTGTCACCACCATGCGCCGGCAATCATGCCTTTCGTCATCGCCGGCAAGCAGATCGTGCCGGTTTTTCATCTTGGCGCGGCGGTGGGCGACGACGTTCCGTTCTGGGATCAGCATGACGAGTTCGGCGACACCAATCTTCTCGTCGTCAAACCGGAGGAGGGGCAGTCGCTTGCCCGCGCGCTCGGACAACATCCCGTCGTGCTGATGAACCGTCATGGCGCCACGGTGGTCGGCAGCGGATTGAAAGAACTGGTGTCGCGCTCGATCTTCATGTGCCAGAATGCCGAGTATCAATTGCGCGCGCTTGCGCTCGGAGCGTCCGCGCCATTGCATGCCGGCGAGATCGAGCTCGCTGGAGCCATCAGCCGATTGCCCAATGTGGTGGGTCGGACATGGGAATATTGGAGCGCGCGGGTCAACGCGAAGGGCGCAGCGCCATCGCCGCGCCGCAGCCGGCCGAAATCGGCGGCCGCCAAGTCGCCGGCGCGCAGCAAGAGCAAGAAGCGGCGCCGCTGACGATAGATTCCCGCACACCCATGTTGACGCGCCGAGGGATGATTGCCGCCAGCATGGGTACGCTCGCATCCGGCTCGGCGCTGCGCGCGGAGAGCGCTGCCGAGGAACGCGCGGCGTTTCCCGCCGGCTTCATATGGGGCGCCTCGACCTCGAGCTATCAGATCGAGGGCGCAGTCGATGTGGATGGGCGCGGCAAGAGCATCTGGGACGTATTTTGTCACACGCCCGGACGCATCAAGAACGGCGATACCGGCGATATCGCGTGCGATCATTATCACCGCTGGCAAGAGGACGTGGCGCTGCTCGCAAGCGGCGACTTTTCGGCGTATCGGTTTTCGGTTGCTTGGCCGCGAATACTGCCGGCCGGCAGCGGCGCGATCGAGCAACGCGGCCTCGACTTTTACGACCGTCTGGTCGATGTGCTGATCGCGCGCGGCATTACGCCGTGGCTCTGCCTCTATCATTGGGACCTGCCGCAAGCTCTGCAGGAGCGAGGCGGCTGGCTTAATCGCGACACCTGCCAAAGATTCGCCGAGTATGCGCAGGTCGTGTCGAAGCGGCTCGCTGACCGCGTCAAACACTGGGCGACGTTCAACGAACCCAATGTGCATGCGCTGTTCGGCCACGGCATCGGCAACCATGCGCCGGGCATGACCGGTCTGCCCAACATGCTCGCGGCAGTCCATCACCAGAATTTGGCGCATGGCCGCGCGGTCGCGGCATTGCGCGCCGAGCGCTCGGACCTGCGCGTCGGCACGGTGATCAATCAGCAGCCGGCGCGGCCGTGCTCGGATGCGCAGGAGGATCGCCGCGCGGCCGAGCGGTTCGACGCGATGTGGAACGGCGCCTGCCTCGATCCGTTGTTGAAGGGCCAGTATCCGCCGGCGATTGCGTCCGACTTTACGCCGCTCGTTGCCGACGGCGACCTCGCGGCGATCGCAGTCCCGATCGACTTTCTGGGCGTGAACTACTACGCGCCGATGTACATCGCGCACGCACCGGTGAGCCTGTTCGGCGCATGGTTCGGCCCGACGCCAGGCGGCACGCACTTTACCGATATCGGCTGGCCCATCGATCCGGGAGCATTGACCGAAGAACTGCTGCGGTTGCGCGAGCGTTACGGCGATCTTGAGTTCTACATCACCGAAAACGGCGCGTGTTTCGACGATACACTTGCCGCCGACGGCACCGTGCAGGACGACAAGCGGACCGCTTATTTGCGCGATCACCTTGCCGCCGCGCGCCGCGCGATCGAGGCCGGCGTCAAGCTGCGCGGCTATTTCGTCTGGTCGCTGCTCGACAATTTCGAGTGGGCGGAAGGCTACACTAAACGCTTCGGCGTGGTCCGCGTAGATTTCTCGACGCAGAAGCGCACGCCGAAGGCCTCGTTTTCTTATCTCGCCGAAGTCATGCGGCGCACTTAGCCGCGCCGTTGTGGTTGGTTTCGCGGTGCTTATCAACTAATGCCGGTCGCGCGCGGCGGCGCTGATTGCGTTTAAGATCGCCGCGCGGCCCTGCGGCAGCGCGCCCTGCACGCCCGGCTGCTTGCCGATCTCGCCCATTTCGCGCTGGCGCCGCACGGTCGCCGCGGTCATCAGCGGTTCGACGCCAAGCTCGCGCAGCGTGTCGGCGCTTTCTTCCATTTCGGCGGCGCGCCGCTCGCCGTGGCT
>DATJTL010000515.1:0-5566 GCA_035503415.1 Xanthobacteraceae bacterium | reverse complement strand
CATCGGCATCGCCGACCGCAATTCCTTCGCCGGCGTGGTGCGCGCCTACGACGAGGCGAAAAAGCGCAACGTCAAGCTCGTCGTCGGCGTGCGGCTTGCCACCATCGACGGTTTCGAAGTGCTGGCCTATCCGACCGATCGCCCCGCCTACGGCCGGCTTTGCCGCCTTCTCACCGCCGGCAATCTCAAAGCCAAGAAAGGCGTATGCCTTCTGACTTTCGAGGAGATTATCGGCGCCAGCGAAGGACAGATTTTCATCGCCCTGCCGCCTCAAGCGTTTCCCGGGCGCAGCGCAGCACGCAGTGAAACGGAGTGGTGCGCTGCAGACCCGGGATCGTCACAAACTCGGAGCTTGCAACGATCCCGGATCAGCGATGCAGCACTGCGTGCTGCACCGCATCCGGGAGACACGCCTGATTTTACCTCCCGCCTCTCTGCCCTCGCCCGCGCCGCGCCCGGCCGCACGTTCCTTGCCGGCGTGCATTATCATCGCGGCGACGAACCGCGGCGGCTCAGTCTGTTGGCTGAACTTGGCGAGCGCCTTGGCGCGCCACTCGTTGCCGTCAACGACGTGCACTATCACACGCCGGAGCGCCGGCCGCTCGCCGACGTCGTCACCTGCATCCGTGAGAAATGCACCATTGCCGAGGCGGGCTTCCGGCTTTCCGTCAATGCCGAACGCCATATCAAACCGCCGGAGGAAATGGCGCGGCTGTTTCGAAATTTTCCTAAAGCCATCGACCGCGCCGTCGAGATTGCAAAGGCCTGCACATTCTCACTCGGCGACTTGAAATACGAATACCCCGATGAACCGGTGCCGCCGGGCAAGACCGCGCAAGGCCATCTCGAAGATCTCACCTGGGACGGCGCCGCAGAGCGTTATCCGAAAGACCAGTTCCCGAACGGCATTCCAGACGACATCAGAAAACGGCTGAACGAAGAACTGGCGCTGATCGCCACACTCGACTACGCGCGCTATTTCCTCACCGTCCATGATGTCGTCGCTCACGCGCGAAAGGAGCTAAAAATCCTCTGTCAGGGACGCGGCTCGGCCGCAAACAGTGCCGTCTGCTATTGCCTCGGCATCACCGAGGTCAATCCGAACGAGAGCAAGCTTCTCTTCGCCCGCTTCATTTCGGCAAACCGCAACGAACCGCCCGACATCGACGTCGATTTCGAGCACGAACGGCGCGAAGAAGTCATCCAATACATTTACGAACGCTACGGCCGCCACCGCGCGGCGATCTGCGCCACCGTAGTGCACTACCGCTCGCGCCGCGCCATCCGCGAAGTCGGCAAGGCCATGGGATTGACGGAGGACGTCACGGCGGCGCTCGCCAAGACGGTGTGGGGCTACGGCGACGAACTGCCGGACGATCACATCCGTCAGGCCGGACTCGACCCGGCAAACCCGGCGATCCGGCAGGCTGTCGCGCTCGCCAACGATCTGACCGGCTTTCCGCGCCATCTCTCCCAGCACGTCGGCGGCTTCGTGCTGACCCGCGGCGCGCTCGACGAGACCGTCCCCATCGGCAACGCCGCCATGGACGAACGCACCTTCATCGAATGGGACAAGGACGACATCGACACGCTCGGCCTGATGAAGGTCGATGTGCTGGCGCTCGGCATGCTGAGCTGCCTGCGCCGCGGGCTCGACCTCCTGAAGCAGCATTACGGCAAGGATTATTCGCTGGCGACCATCCCGAAGGATGGCACGGCGGACGCTTCGGAAGTTTACGCGATGCTGTCGCGCGCCGATTCAATTGGCGTCTTCCAGGTCGAGAGCCGCGCGCAGATGTCGATGCTGCCGCGTCTAAAACCACAATGTTTCTACGATCTCGTCATCGAGGTCGCGATCGTGCGGCCCGGACCGATCCAGGGCGACATGGTGCATCCCTATTTGCGCCGGCGTGACGGCATCGACCAGGAGCATTACCCCTCCCCCGCTCCGGAGCACGGGCCGGCCGACGAGCTCAAGGACGTCCTCAAGCGCACCCTCGGCGTACCGCTGTTCCAGGAACAGGCGATGCAGATCGCCATCACCGCGGCCAAGTTCACGCCCGACGAGGCCGATGGGCTGCGCCGCGCCATGGCAACCTTCCGCCACAACGGCACCGTTCATCTGTTCCGCGACAAGTTCATCAACGGCATGAGCGAACGCGGCTATGACCGCGATTTCGCCGAGCATTGTTCCGGCCAGATCGAAGGTTTTGGCGAATACGGATTTCCGGAAAGCCACGCGGCGAGCTTCGCGCTCCTGGTCTACGCCTCGGCCTTCATCAAATGCCATTATCCCGACGTCTTCTGCGCCGCCATCCTCAACAGCCAACCGATGGGCTTTTATCAGCCGGCGCAGCTCGTGCGCGACGCGCGCGCCCATGGCGTCGAAATCCGCCCCGCCGACGTTAATTTCAGCGATTGGGATTGCACGCTGGAGGCCGGCTCCCTTCCCGCTCATTGCCGCGAAAGCGGGAATCCAGCACAGGAGCGCCATGCCGTCCGCCTCGGTTTCCGCCTGATCCAGGGATTAGGCGAAGACGAATTGAAGAAGCTGATCGCCGCGCGTGGCAACGGTTTTTCCTCGATCGAGCGGCTCGCCGCCGTCGCCGGTGTCTCCCGCTTCACCATCGAACGGCTCGCGGCAGCCGACGCATTCCGGTCGATACCGCATGATCCGGCGAAGTGGGAATCGGTTCGCCGACAAGATCATGCGGCAAATCTTGAAGTTGGCGCGCGATCGGACGCAAAACCGGTACCCACTTTCGCTGATCGCGCGCCTGGACTGGACCGCCGCGCCGCGCTGTGGGCGGCGCGGCGCCTCGACGTGATCGGCGCGCACACGGCACGGCGGCCGCCTGCCGCCACCGCCGAGGAAGCGCTGCCTCTCCTGAAACCGCACTTGAGCGACGAGCTTTTTCCGGAGGAAGCCGTCGCGCTTCCCGTCATGCCGCTCTCCGAGCACGTAGTGGAGGATTACGTGGCGACCGGCTTGTCGCTGAAGGAACACCCGGTGCGCTTCTTCCGCGACCGCCTCGACACGCTCGGCGCCGTCCGCAATAGCGCGCTGCGCGGGGAAGATTTGCAGCAGGACTCGAGAGTCACCGTCGCCGGTCTCGTCCTGGTGCGCCAGCGGCCGGGAACGTCGAAGGGCGTCGTGTTCATGACTCTCGAGGACGAGACCGACATCGCCAACGTCATCGTCTGGCCGAAAGTTTTCGAAAAAAACCGTCGCACTGTGATGACGGCGCGCTTCCTCGCCGTGCGCGGACGCCTGCAGCGGGCCGGCCTCGTCATCCACGTGGTCGCCGAACACTTTATCGATCTGTCCGACGCACTGCCCTGGTTGCGCGAGGGCGGCGACCTTTTCTCACCAAAATTTTCCGGCGGCACGCCGCCGCTGGAGGCTCCGTTGCGGCTGCATAGCCGCGACTTTCATTGAAACGGCGAGGATCACCCAAAGGAGTCCCACAATGTGCGGACGCGCCAAGCTTCCCGATGACGTTTCGGAGATCAAGCTCGATCTGAAAATCGATTTCGAGGAAATCGGCGATTATCGGCCACGCTGGAATGCCGCGCCGACCACGCAGCTCCCCGTTGTGGTTGCCAGCGGCGGAACGCGCACGCTGACCGCGATGCGCTGGGGGCTCGTTCCGGCCTGGGCCAAGGACATCAAGATCGGCAATTCGACCTTCAATGCCCGCGCCGAAGACATCGAGACGCGCCCGGCCTTCCGCGCCGCATGGCGAGCGGGGCGCCGCTGCCTCGTCATCGCCGACGGCTACTATGAGTGGCGCGCCGCCGACAAGCAACCGTTCGCCGTGGCGCTCGGCAATCACGGGCCAATGACCTTTGCCGGGCTGTGGGAGGTCTGGACTAATCCCGCAATTCCTCACGCCAAGCCGCTCAAATCATTCGCTATTATCACCACGCAAGCCAACGACGTGCTCAAACCTTTGCACGACCGCATGCCGGTGCTGGTGCCGCCGCAAAGCTGGACCGGCTGGCTCGGCGAAAGCCCGGCGACGGAGGGGGACCTCAAGGCAATGCTCAAGCCTTATCCCGGCGCCGCCATGACCTATTGGCCGGTCGACCGGCGGGTTGGCAACGTCAAGAACGACGGCCCCGATTTATTCACGCCATTGAGCGAATTGCCCTCAGGCCGCCGGACTATCGACGAAATTCCGCACGGGCAAAGCCGACTGCCCCACTAAAAGCAGCCGGGTCGACGCTTGCACCAGATGCCAGTGACATATATCGTTCGGCTCTTATCGAACGCAGCGTTCCACTGCGGCATTAAGCGCGCCGCAAAGGGGAACGATGAAATACCCGCGACACCGCGTCACTGTGGGAACGATTGGCAGGCGTGCAACTTGCGAATCGGGAAGCGGGCGAAAGACCGGCGGACGCTAACGGCCCAATGACGGCCGGGAGGAATGAGTGCAGTCTTCCACCAGCCTATTCCGCGATGCTGTGCGAAAGCGTGACTTTTACGCGGGCGGCCTAATGATCTTGTTCGGGCTGGGTATCGCCCTCAAGGGGGTGACCTACCGGCTCGGCACGCCGATGCATATGGGTCCCGGCTTCTTTCCGACCAGTCTGGGTGTCCTTCTCGTTCTTATCGGCATTGCTATCGCGGCACCTGCATTCGCACGTTCGGCAGAAGGCGAGCAGCAGGACGAGAGCATCCTGCCGGAACATCCCGAATGGTGGGCTTGGTTCTGCATTCTGATGAGCCCAATCCTCTTCATCCTGTTCGGACGCTATTTTGGAATGGCACCCGGAACGTTTGCATGCGTGTTCATCGCCGCGCTCGGCGATCGTAACAGGACGTGGAAAAGCACGATCATTCTTGCAAGCGTTGTGACTGTTTTCGGCGTCGCACTTTTCTCCTACTTCCTGCAAGTGCCGATGCCGGTCTTCACCTGGGGGGGCGGCCTGTGATCCACACTGCAATCTCGGATCTTCTTTACGGCTTCACTGTCGCGCTTGAGCCACACAATCTGATGTGGTGCTTCGTCGGCGTCCTGGTCGGCAACATGGTGGGCGTGTTGCCGGGCATGGGGCCGCTGGCGACAATTTCGATCCTGCTGCCGCTCACCTTCGGTATGAAGGCGGTGCCGGCCATCCTGATGCTCGCCGGCATCCTCTATGGCGGCCAGTACGGCGGCGCTATCTGCTCGATCCTGCTCAATTTGCCATGCCACCCGCCCCATGCGGTGACCTGTCTCGACGGGTTCCCAATGACCAAGCAGGGGCGCGGCGGCGTTGCCCTCGGCGTCACGGTGATCGCATCGTTTATCGGCGCGTCGTGGGGCATTACCGAGATGATCTTCTTGTCGCCGCTGCTGGTCAGGGCGGCGTTGCAGTTCGGCCCCGCCGAAGTGTGCTCGCTGATGCTGCTCGGCTTGCTGGCGGGATCGACATTGGCGCGAGGTTCGCCGCTCAAGGGCGTTGCGATGACGCTGCTTGGCCTTTTCCTCGGCTCGGTCGGCACCGATCTCGAAACCGGCTCGGAGCGCTTCACGTTCGGCATGACCGAACTCGACGACGGCATCGAACTGATCGC
>DATJTL010000514.1:0-16589 GCA_035503415.1 Xanthobacteraceae bacterium | reverse complement strand
AAAACCTTTTGCACGCTGCGCGCAGACTTGAGCGTGGAGAATTCCGGCCGCGTCGTGCCGCGGCCTTTGCCTTCGCCCTTGACGATCGGATAGCCGTAGGAGACGTGGCAATGAGCGTCGATCAGTCCGGGCATGATCCATTGTCCGGCAGCGTCGATCACCGCGACGTTGCGATGGTCATCAAGCGAAATGTCCGCCGGCAGCGCGCCGATGCTCTTGATTCGGTTGCCGTCGATGACGATCGCTTCGTTGCGCCGCGCCGGCGCGCCCTTGCCGTCGATGAGCGTGCCGTTGCGGATGACGATCGTTTTCGGTGAGGTGCCGCTCATGAGAAGTCTCCGATTGCTCGCTCGCCAAGGGGCGTAGCATGGTGCGCAGCGTGGGCGGCGCAGCAGGAGCGCGTCATGGCGCCGGGCCGCTCATCGGATAATTGTAGTAGGTTGTGCCCGGTCAGTGTCAAGCCAAGCCATGTCAAGCCAACCTGCTGACCGCGCTTGGCTATCCCGGATTAGCGATCCAGTGGTGTTCTGCAATGCCGCAGCATCAAGCGAAATAGGCAGGATCAGGCGAAGTAGAAAAACCAAATCGCAAAGAACACAATGACAACTGCGGCGATGCCGAAGCCGAGCACGTAGCGCACATTATGCCCGATGGCGCCTTGACGCGCCTTCTGCGCGGACAAGACCGGACGGTGAACGGTCTCCCGTTCGGACCATTCCGGCCGTTGCGGAGCGTCGGCACCGGCCTGTCGAGAGCTCATGATCACCTCCCAAATCTCAGATGGCCGTCGCGGGGGCCTCGCCGACCTCGTCCGACGCGCATCGGACAACCTTTGGCCGGACCACTCCGGCTAGAGTGATCCGGCCAGCGTCGCCATCTTATTTGTTGAGCGCGGTTCGCGGCGACAGTAGACGCCGTCAGTGCTGTTGGTTGAGCCAATCGTCGACGTTCTTGCGGACCATGTCCCTTGCCATGCCGTAGCGCTCCTGCAGCTTGCCTTCGAGCTGCTCGCGCCGGCCGTCGATCTGGTTTAGATCGTCATCGGTGAGTTGACCCCACTTCTCTTTGATTCTGCCTTTGGCCTGCTTCCAATTTCCTTCGATCCGATTCCAGTCCATTTGTTTACTCCCTGAGGATTTCTCCTTGTCGGGATGTCAACATTCTGGGCTAATAGAGGTTCCTCTTGTTCCAACATGCGCAGATAAGATGCGCTGATATGGAACCAGCAATCATTGAATGATCTTCGCATCGGCGCGGCGCCGATGCCTGTGAACCCCCCGCCACAATTTCCCCCGGCGTCGGTGCACCGGATAGCTAGTCGTTCGATCGGTGATCATGGGACCGTTGCCATGGCGGCTGTCGGCGCCCGTCTGCAAGAGCGAGTTTGATCCAGGTCAATGCTGGCAAATGCATCAGGTGCGATCCTGCATCATCAAATCCGAGGGGAGACCTGGTGTCATGACCGAAACAAAACTCGACCGCGGCATAATTTTCCTGCTGCGCATCATGATGGGCTGGACGTTCCTGTATGCGGGAGCCTGGCAGATCTGGGATAATTTCGATACCGCGGGATTCCTCAATCACGTGGTGACATTCCACGGTTTCTTCTCGATCTTCGCGCAACCGGCCGTGCTGCCATTGACCGACTTTTTGGTGAAATGGGGTCATCTGTTGATCGGCCTGTCGCTGATCTTGGGGTTGCTGGTGCGCATAAGCGGCCCGTTCGGCGTGCTGCTGATGATCACCTACTACTTTGCGCACATGAAATTCCCCTATATCGAGGAACCGGTGAACTTCCTCGTCGACTATCACCTCGTCTATGCGACGGTGATCGTGTGGCTGATCGCGCACCGCGCCGGCCATGTCTGGGGTCTCGACGGGCTGATCGAGCGGCTGCATTGGACGGACCACTATCCGGCGTTGCGGCCACTGGTTGGCTCAGCGGCGAAAGCCTGATCGGTAGAGGTCCTGCTGGCGAATGTGGGTAATGTTCCCGGCGGCGTCGGCGGTCAACGGCGCCGTCGGAGCATTTCTTCAGCGGCGCGCTGGCCGATCGTCCACTCGCATTTCGGCTCGCGCTGCGGGACCGCGGCGGAGCACTATCTCTACGGAAAGCCGTTATCTGTTTTTCGGGATCGTGCTCTAGCAAAAGCGGCGTTCGATCGCGATCGGCGAACCGATGTCAACGTATCGTCTCGACAGACTGTTTTCTCCGCATTCGGTCGCCGTGATCGGCGCCAGTCCGCGGGCCGCGTCACCGGGCCGCGCGATTTTGCGGAACCTGCGCGGGGCGGGCTTTCCCGGCGCGATTGCGCTGGTCAACCCGCACTACGAGGCGATCGACGGCATCAGCGCGGTGAAATCCTACCGCGAGCTTGCAACGGCGCCTGATCTGGCAGTGATCGCCGTGCCGCCGCCCGCGGTTCCCTCCGTCATCGCTGAGGCCGGCGCCAAAGGCACGCCGGCCTGCATCATCATCTCGGCAGGTCTCGGTCACGGACCCGGCTCGCTCGCGGACCAAGCCGAAAAGGCGGCGCGGGCAACCGGCATGCGCCTGGTCGGTCCCAATTGCCTGGGCGTACTGCTGCCGCGCGTGAAGCTCAATGCGAGCTTTGCCGCTTCCATGCCCAACAGCGGCGATCTCGCGCTGATCTCGCAATCGGGCGCGATTGCGACCGGCTTCGTGCAATGGGCGGCCACTCACGATGTCGGATTTTCCGCGGTGGTCTCCATCGGCGACGCCGTCGACGTCGATTTCGGCGACTTGCTCGACCACTTCGCTCTGGATCGTGCTACGCGGGCCATTCTGCTCTACGTCGAGTCGATCAAAAACGCGCGCAAGTTCATGTCGGCCGCGCGCGCCGCGGCTCGTGCCAAGCCGGTTCTGGTGGTCAAATCCGGACGCAACGCGCAGGGCGCCAAGGCGGCGCTCACCCATACCGGGGCGCTTGCCGGCTCGGATGCGGTCTACGACGCCGCGTTCCGCCGCGCCGGACTTTTGCGCGTGCTCGATCTCGACGAGCTGTTCGCCGCCGCAGAGACGCTCGGACACCTGACCGCATTGTCGGGCAAGCGGCTCGCCATTCTCACCAATGGCGGCGGCGTCGGCGTGATGGCGGTGGATCGCCTCGCCGACCTTGGCGGCGAATTGGCCGGCATTTCGCCGGTGACGATGAAACAGCTCGACGCGGCTTTGCCGCCGACCTGGTCGCGCGCCAACCCGGTTGACATCGCCGGCGACGCCGACGAGGCGCGCTATGCCGTGGCGCTCGAACACTTGCTCGCCGACGAGCAAAACGACGCCGTGCTGGTCATGAACGTACCGACCGCGCTCGCCCCGCCGCTCGAAGCGGCCAACAGGATCGTCGCGGTGACCAAAAAGCATCGTGGCGAGCGCGCTCCGCCCAAGCCGGTCTTCGCGGTGTGGATCGGCAGCAGCGGAGCGGCCGAGGCCGCCTTCGACGCCGCCGGCATCCCGAGCTATGCGACGGAAGCCGACGCGGTCGGCGGCTTCATGCATCTGGTCCACTATCGGCAGTCCCAGGAGCTGCTGATGGCTACGCCGCCCGATCTGCCGCAGGATTTTGCGCCGGACACGGCCGCGGTGCGTCCGGTGATCGATGCCGTGCTGCGCGGGCAGCGCACCTGGCCCGATCCGGTCGAAACGGCACGCATCCTATCGGCCTATGAAATCCCGATCACGCCGGCAGTTTTGGCCGCCGATGCCGACGAGGCGGTGGCGGCGGCAAGGCCCTATCTCGCCGAAGGAACGCCGGTCGTTCTCAAGATCCAGTCGCCCGAGATCGTGCATAAATCCGAAGTCGGCGGCGTGCGGCTCAACCTCGGCAACGAGCGTGCCGTGCGCGGAGCCGCAGAAGACATTCTTCGCCGCGCGCGGCAAGCCAAGCCGCAGGCTCGCATCAGCGGCGTCACCGTCTTTCCCATGATCGTGCGTCCCAAGGCGCGCGAACTGATCGTCGGCGTTGCCGATGATCCGACATTCGGTCCGGTGATCGTGTTTGGCCGAGGCGGCACCGCCGTCGAAGTGATCGACGACAAAGCGCTGGCGCTGCCGCCGCTCGACCTTGCGCTGGCCCGTGGGCTGATCGCGCGCACGCGAGTCTCGCGCGTGCTCAAGGCCTATCGCAACGTGCCTGCCGCCGACGAAAGCGCAATCGAACTCCTCTTGGTCAAGCTCGCGCAACTCGTCGCCGATTTTCCGGAAATCCGCGAGATCGATCTTAATCCGGTGCTGGCCGACGAAACCGGCGTCATCGTCGTCGACGCCCGCATCTCGGTCGCGCCGGTCGAACGCAAGCTGCATGCGCCGTCCGGGCACCCGCGTTTCGCCATAAAACCCTATCCGAAGGAATGGGAGCGGCACATCAGGCTGCGTGACGGAACGGCCGTTCTGGTTCGCCCGGTGCGCCCCGAGGACGAGACGCTCTATCCGCCTTTCCTTGGCCGTGTGACGCAGCAGGATCTGCGGCTACGCTTTTTCGCGCCGATCAAGGAGTTCAGTCATCAGTTCATCGCGCGCTTCACCCAGATCGATTATGCGCGCGCCATGGCTTTCATCGCCCTCGACGAGCCAAGCGGCAACATGCTCGGCGTCGTGCGCCTGCACGCCAATGCCGATTACGATAGGGGCGAGTACGCCATCCTGGTGCGCTCTGATCTCAAGGGCCAAGGCCTCGGCTGGCGGTTGATGCAATTGCTGATCGAATATGCACGCGCCGAAGGCATCGGCACCATCGAAGGCCAGGTGCTCTCCGAAAACACCTCGATGCTGACGATGTGCCGCGAGCTTGGCTTCGAGATTTCGCGCGATCCCGACGATGCCGCTCTCGTCAACGCCAAGCTTATGCTGTCGTGAAGGGTATGACGCGGCTTTTGGGAGCCGCAATCGTCAACGCTCAAGCGATTTCAGATAGGCAATGATGTCTGCCACCTGCTCGGGACTGAATTGAAATTCCGGCGTGGCCGGATGGCCGCTGATACTGCCTTCGGCGAGCGATTCTTCGAGCGATTCGACCGGGTAGCGGGTGTGCAGCGTGCGGAACGGGGGCGCTTGCCGCAGCGGGCTGTCGCCGGTCGGGCCGATTGCATGGCAACGCGAGCAACCGGCGCTGACAATCTCAAGCCCCGCTTGTGCAGCCGGCGAAAGCTCTTCGCCCCTTGCCGGCAACATCGCAAGGACAGAAAGCGCGGCGACGGCGGCTGAGGCGGCCGCGCCCACGCGCAGCCACGCGATGACGCGTTCACGCAAAGTCAGGATCTCCCGGCGCCTTCGCGGGGGTCGTCCTCGGAGGAGGGAAACGCCATGCCGGACATCGGTTCGACCCAGACGAGATGGTCGTGCACCTTCTTGACGCCCTCGACGTTCTCGACGGTGACGATGCAAGCCTGCCGCTCGCGCTCGTCCATGATCGTTCCCCACAAATCGACAATGCCGTTCTTGACCACGACGTTGACCGCGACCGCCCAGCGCTGCTCCGTAAGCGCCGCCAGGACGCGATCGCGGATCGCCGCATCGTCGCCGCTGACCGGTACAGATGTGGGGGCGAGGCTTGCCAGCGCGTGCAGCAGGTTGGCCCGGCTGATGATGCCGACCAATTGGCCGCCGCGCGTCACCGGAAGCCGCTTGATACGATGGCGCTCCATGAGGTTGACGACGGTGTCGAGCGAATCGTCCTCGCCGACGGTGTAAGGCTCGGGCGTCATGACCTGGGCGACTTTCCGGCCAGAACTGCGCACGTACTCGTCGGCAAGCCGTCCGGGGCCGAGCAGGAATTCCAGCCATTTCGGCCGGCGGCGGGTCGTATCCAGTTCGCCGCGGCGGAGAAAATCGCCCTCGGTGACGATGCCGACGAGCGCGCCGGCTGCGTCAACAACCGGCAGCCCGCTGATCCGGTTCTGCAGCATCAGTTGCGCGGCGGCCATTATCGACTCGTCGCCCTTCACCGAAATGACGTTCCGCGTCATCACATCCCGAACATGCATGTAGGTCTCTCCCGTCGCGGCCGCCGTGTGCGGTCCTGGCGGACGGCTCCTTAGCCATTCAGCCGGCAGAGCGCGCCTCGGTCACGCAGCACGATGCGCCGCGAGGTCGGCACTTCGATCGCTGCGGCGCTTTCAAGTGATGTAAGCGTCCGCGAAACCGTCTCAATCGTCAAGCCGAGATAGTCGGCGATGTCCTGCCGCGACATCGGCAGCTCGATGCAATCGCCGGCCGGACAACGTTCCGACATTTCGAGAAGGAAGCTCGCAACACGCTCCTGCGCGCTCTTGATCAGGAGCAGGATGCGATCCTGAACGCGGCGTAGCTCGCGCGCGGTCAGCGCATATAGCTCGCGGCTGATCCCGGCATGGCTGTTTGCCAGGGCGGCGAGCGCGCTGCGCCTGACGACCAGCACCTTGGCGTCGGTGACGGCCTCCGCCGCGAGCACGTGCTCATCGGCGAATTCAAGGCCGAAAACGTCGCCGGGCAGATAGAAGCCGCCGACTTGGCGTCGGCCGTCGCTGAGAACCTTGTACGTGCGCACGGCGCCAGCGACGACCTTATAGAGGTACTCCGCCGGCTCGTTTTCTCCGAAAATTTCAGCATTGCGCGGGTACGACATGATCGCGCCCATGAGCTGCATATGCTGCGCCAGCGACTCTCCCTGCTCGGCATCGAAGCCGTGCACCATTTGTAAGCCGTTGCGTGCTTGGATCGCGGGACGGCGGATGACGTCGCTGCGAATTGCGCTTTGATTGAGCATGGTTCTTTACCTCCGCGGGTTTTGGGAGGTAGGGGTAACCCTCTGGCGGCGGGCGTAATATTCAGATAACGCCCCTAAGGGATTTCCCGGAAGCCCGCGTCGGCGAACCCTCTACCGCAGCTTCCCCGAGGGCCTGCGGCAGAGTGGCGGCGAGACACACGAGGATGGCCGAAATCGCTGCAGATTCAACCTCATCAGATCCAATAGTGCGGTCGCCGCCGGCACCGCACCAGGTCGCCGTCGGATATGGCCTCACCGTATTGGCGATCGTCTTGGCGGTGGCTCTGCAGCTTGCGCTGGAGCCTTTCCTGCGCGGCCATGCCGTCTATCTGCTCTTTATTCCGGCGATCCTGATCGGATCCGCGTGGGCGGGGCTGGGGCCCGGCCTGCTCGCGACTGCGCTCGGCGTGATCCTTGGCCTTATCGCCATTTCGGGCATTCGTCCGCTGTCGCCGTTCGACAGCCTGGGCGCGGTCATCTTCGTCTTGGTGGGGGTGGGAGCCTCCTGGCGCGGCGAATTGTTGCGCCGCGCCCGCGTGGTGGCGAACGCGAGCGTCGATTCGGCGCGCGTGCGCGAAGCGCATTTGCAGTCGATTCTCGACACCGTTCCCGAGGCCATGATCGTCATTGACGAACGCGGCACCATTCAATTGTTCAGCTCCGCGGCGGAACGGCTGTTCGGCTACGGCAGCGCGGAGGTGACGGGGAAAAACGTCAAGATATTGATGCCGCAACCCTATCGCGACGAGCACGACGGTTATCTCAGCCGCTACAAGCGGACCGGCGAGCGGCGCATCATCGGCATCGGCCGCGTCGTCGTTGGGCAGCGCAAGGGCGGCTCAAAATTTCCCATGGAGCTTGCGGTCGGCGAAATGCAGAGCGGATCGCAACATTACTTTACCGGGTTCATCCGCGACCTCACCGAGCGCCAGCAGACCGAGGCGCGGCTGCAGGAGCTGCAGGCCGAACTCGTCCACGTGTCGCGGCTCACCGCCATGGGCGAAATGGCCTCCGCGCTGGCGCACGAGCTCAATCAGCCGCTCTCGGCTATCGCCAATTACATGAAAGGTTCGCGCCGTCTTCTGGAAAACAGTACCGACGGGCGCGCCGATCAGGTGCGCGACGCCATGGACAAGGCGGCCGATCAGGCGCTGCGCGCGGGGCAGATCATCCGACGCTTGCGCGATTTCGTCGCCCGCGGCGAGAGCGAGCGGCGTGTTGAGGACGTGAAGAAGCTGGTCGAGGAGGCGAGTGCGCTCGCTTTGGTCGGCGCCAAGGACAGGGGCGTGCAGGTGCACTTCGAATTTGCCCCGCGCGTCGATTTCGTGCTCGCCGACAAGGTCCAGATCCAGCAGGTCCTGCTCAATCTGATGCGCAACGCGATCGAGGCGATGGAAACCAGCGAACGGCGTGAACTCGTGGTGTCTACCGCGCCGGTGGCGGACAACCTGGTGGAGATCAGCGTTGCCGACACCGGCACGGGCATAGCGCCCGAAGTGAGCGCCCAACTGTTCCAGCCTTTCATCACCACCAAGGCGCAAGGCCTGGGCGTCGGGCTGTCGATTTCACGCACCATCATCGAGGCGCACGGCGGCTCTATCGCGCCGCGCCCGAATAATGGGGGCGGAACGGTGTTTTCGTTCACGCTACCCGCCGTAGCCGGGGAGGAGGTCGGCGATGCCGTCTGAGAAGTTGATCGTGCACGTGATCGACGACGACGAAGCGAGCCGCGAGTCGCTCTCGTTCCTGCTGCAGACGGCGCAGATCGAGGTGCAAACCTATGCGTCAGCCTCGGCTTTCCTCAAGTTGATGCCCGCCGCGGGCGCCGGCTGCATCATCACGGACGTGCGCATGTCCGGAACGAGCGGCATCGATCTATTACGTCGGCTCAAGGAGCTCGACTTCCGCGTTCCGGTGATCGTCATTACCGGGCATGGCGACGTTCCACTGGCGGTCGAGGCGATGAAGATTGGGGCTGCCGACTTTTTCGAAAAACCGTTCAACGACGAAGCGCTGCTGGCGAGCGTGCATGCGGCGCTGCGCGAGCGCGAAGGCGAGAACAAGCGGCACTCCGAACGCACCGAGATCGACGGTCGCCTGGCGACGCTGTCGAACCGGGAGCGTGACGTGCTCGTTGGGCTGGTGGCTGGCCGCGCCAACAAGCAGATCGCTTATGACCTCGGCATCAGCCCGCGCACGGTAGAAATCTACCGGGCGAACCTGATGAACAAGATGCAGGCGGGGAGTCTGTCGGAGCTGGTGCGCATGGCGCTGGTCGCGGGTATCCTGGCGCCGGACTGACCGGCGGGCGAGTTGAGCCAAATCAATGCGCGAGGAATCCTTCGTCAATTATCCTGAAAAGCGTGAGAAACGGGATAAGGCGACTGGACATGACGCCGCAAGACCCGCCCATGAATTCCATGGATCAAGCGCCCGTCATCGCGGTTGTCGACGACGACCCGGCGGTTTGCAACTCGCTGAAATTCTCCCTGGAACTCGAAGGATTCACCGTTCGCCTCTATTGCGGAGGCGGCGAACTGCTGCTTGCGGACGACCTTGCCGCCTGCAACTGCTTCGTCGTCGACCAAACGATGCCCAATATGACGGGACTGGAGCTCATCGTGAAGCTGCGCGACCGGCGGATCACGGCGCCGGCCATCTTGATCATCGGCGACCCCAGCGTCGCGCTTAGCGTCCGCGCCGCCAAGGTGAATGTTCCGATCGTGGAAAAGCCGCTCCTTGGCAACGCGTTGTTAGAGCGAATTCGCGAGGCGTGCGGGCCCGTCTAAACCCCGAGATAGCGGTGCTGCACGTCGCTAGCACCCGCCAGCTCAGCCGAGCTGCCGCTCCACACCACCCGACCGCGCTCGATGATGACGTGGCGGTCGGCGATGCGGGAAAGCGCCCCGACGTTCTTGTCGATCACCAGAATGGCCTGACCGCTGGCGCGCAGGTTTTCCAGACAGCGCCAGATTTCGTCGCGAATGAGCGGCGCAAGGCCTTCGGTTGCTTCGTCGAGGATGAGGAGCCGCGGATTGGTCATCAGCGCGCGGCCGATCGCCAGCATTTGCTGCTCGCCGCCGGAGAGCAGGTTGGCCATGCTGCCGGCGCGGGCGGCGAGCCGCGGAAACAGCGCAAAAATTTTCTCCAGCGTCCACGGATCGGGCGCGCCGCCGCGGTTGGCGGCGGTAGCGAGGAGATTTTCGCGCGCGGTGAGATTGGGAAACACCTGCCGTCCCTCGGGCACGAGCCCGATGCCGAGCTTGGCGATCCGGTAGGCCGCAAGATCGCGGATTTCCTGGCCGGCGAAGCGGATCGAGCCCGCGCTCGCCGGCGTCAGTCCCATGATCGAGCGCACGGTCGTGGTCTTGCCCATGCCGTTGCGCCCCATCAGCGAGATCATCTCGCCCGGGCCGATCGTGAGCGACATGCCAAACAGCACGCGGCTCAAGCCGTAGCTCGTCTCGACGTCCGAAACTTCGAGCAGATTATCGCGGCCGTGGCTTTGCCATTCGGCCGTCTTTCGCTCGCTGGCTGCCTGCTCAATCATCCGCTCAGCCATCCGCTCAACCATGGGCGCTCGTTTCCTGTTCGCCCAGATAGGCCTCTTGCACTGCCCGGTCGGCCCTGATCGCCGCCGGATCGCCCGACGCGATGACGCGGCCGTAGACCAGAACAGTGACGTAATCGGCCAGCGCGAACACCGTCTCCATGTCGTGTTCAATCAACAGGACGGTGACAGCGCCTTTGAGCTTGCGCAGCATCTCCACCATGCGGGCGGACTCCTCCGGCCCAAGCCCCGCCATCGGCTCATCGAGGAGGAGGAGTTGCGGCCGTGTGGCAAGCGCAATTGCGATTTCGAGCTGGCGGTGTTCGCCATGACTTAGCCGGTCGACGCGCATGTCCGCGCGCGCCGTGAGGCCAACGGAAGCGAGCGCTGCGAGCGCCGGTTCGCGCAATTGCGCTTCCCGCCGGGCATCCTGCCAGAAACGGAACGAGTGGCCGCGATGCGCCTGCACGGCGAGTGCGACATTGTCGAGTGCGGTGAAGTCGGAAAACAGCGAGGTAATCTGAAACGAGCGGGCTATGCCGCGCCTGCTCCTGCGATCAACGGACAACCCGGTGATATCGTTGCCGTCGAAGCGGATGCTGCCGCCTTGCGGGGCAATTTCTCCGGCAAGCAGACCGATGAGCGTGGTCTTGCCGGCGCCGTTGGGACCGATCACGGCGTGAAATTCGCCGCGCGCAATGTCGAGCCCGATTGCGTCGGCCGCGATCACGCCGCCGAAGCGTTTGGTCAGGCCGCGAACTTCGAGGAGCCGCTCAGTCATGGCTATCAGTCATGGCTATCGGTCATGGCGGCCTCCGGCAAAAAGCCCTTCGATGCCGCCGCGCAGGTAAATCGCCACCAACAGAAGCGCCGGTCCGATGACGAGGCCGGAATATTCGGTGACCCGCGATAGTGCCTCTTCGAGCAAAAGGTAGGTCACCGCGCCGATCACCGGCCCGAACAGCGATCCCAAGCCGCCCAATATCACCATGACCATGAGGTCGCCCGAACGCGTCCAGTACATGATCGCCGGACTGATGAAATTGGTATGCTCGGCCAGAAGCGCGCCGGCAAGCCCGCACAGGGCGCCGGCGATGACGAAGCAGACGAGCCTATAGCGGAACGTCGCAAAGCCGATCGCACGCATGCGCCGCTCATTGGAACGGCAGCCCTGGATGACCATGCCAAAGCGCGAGTTGACCAGGCGCGAGACCAGATAGACGCTGCCGAGGAGCAGCGCGAAGCACAGATAGTAGAACAGCGTGTTGTTGCCGATATCGACAATGCCGGCGAAGCTGGAGCGCTGGCCGATGGTGAGCCCGTCGTCGCCGCCGTACCGGTCGAGCCCTTGCGCCACGTAATAGACCATCTGCGCGAAGGCGAGCGTGATCATGATGAAATAAACGCCGCGCGTGCGCAGGCTGAGCAGGCCGACGACGAGCGCGAACAGCGCCGAGATCGCAATCGCGGCCGGCCATTGCAGGAAGCCGGAGGCAAATCCCTCCTTCCACAGAATGCCGACCGCATAGCCGCCAATGCCCAGATAGGCGGCGTGGCCGAAGCTGACCATGCCGCCATAGCCCATGATCAGGTTCAGGCTGACGGCGGCCAGCGCCAGAATGAGCACGCGGGTAAACAGCGTCAGTGCAAACGGATCGCCGGTTGCCGCGGCGTAGAGCGGCACGAGCGCCAGCATAGCCAGAACGGCGGCGGTGAAGCCGGCGCGCGGATTGAGCCAGGACGCCGGAACGACCTTGCGGTAGAATTCGCGCGCGGCTTTCATCTGCTCGCCGCCGGAAACAGACCTTCCGGCCGGATCACCAGCACCGCCGCCATCAGCATGTAGATTGACATCGACGACAGCGCGGGCGCCAGCGTCAGGGCGGCGTCGGTGCTGAGCACTGCGCGCAACAGGTCGGGCAGGAAGGCGCGGCCGAGCGTATCGATGAGGCCGACGATGAGGGAAGCGACGAACGCGCCGCGGATCGAGCCGATGCCGCCGATGACGATCACCACGAATGCGAGGATCAGAATGTTCTCGCCCATGCCGATCTGAACGGTGAGGATCGGCGCTTGCATCAGGCCGGCGAAGCCGGCGAGCGCGGCGCCGAGCCCGAACACCAGCGTATAGAGGAGCTTGATGTTGATGCCGAGCGCCCCCACCATCTCGCGGTTGGATGCGCCGGCGCGGATCAACATGCCGAGCCGCGTGCGCATCACCACGATGTAGAGGAGCGCGGCGACCGCGAGCGTGACCAGAATGATCACGAGGCGGTAGATCGGATAATAGACGCCGGGAATGATTTGCACCGCCCTGAGCATCTCGCTCGGCAGTGACAGCGTCATGCCGGCAGGCCCCCAAATGAGACGTACCAGTTCGTTGAAGAACAGGATCAGTCCGAACGTGCCGAGCACGTGATCGAGATGGCTGCGGCCGTAGAGCGGCCGGATGGCGATCACTTCGAGCGCCATGCCGGCCGCGGCCGTGGCGATGAGCGCGAGCAGGGCGCCGAGCACGAAACTTCCGGTGAGATCGGCGAAGGTGGCCGCGAAATAGGCGCCGAGCATATAGAGCGAGCCATGCGCCAGATTGACGAGATCCATGATGCCGAAGATCAGCGTCAGCCCGGCCGCAAGCAGAAACAGCAGCATCCCGAGTTGCACGCCGTTGAGGCACTGCTCGATGAGGTACAGCATAGCGTCACCGCATTCCCCTCCCCGCCACTTCGCGGGGGGAGGGGAAGCCGCTATCCGGTGGATTGAGCAAGTTGAAGGCGACCTATTTCATCGGACACTGGCCGTGGAACTTGTCCTGATCGTTGGCGACGATGAGCGAAACCGTATGCAGCGCGTAGGTCCCGTCCGGATTCTTGACGGCGTCCTGCAGATAGAAATTCTGGATCGGGATGTGGTTGTTGCCGAATGTGAATTTGCCGCGCACCGACTGGATGTCGGCCTTCTCCATGGCCTTGCGCATGCCCTCCTTGTTGGTGAGGTCGCCGTGGACGGCGGTCACTGCGCTGTCGAGCAACGCCACTGCATCATAAGTGTCCGCGCCGTAGAACGATGGGGAAGAATGATATTTGGCGTGGTAGTCGGCGACGAACTTCTTGTTGGTCGCGTTCGGCAGATCGTTGACCCAGTTCTGCGCGCCTGGAACGCCGACGGCGAGGTCTTTAAGCCGCGGTAGCGACAGATCGTCGATGGTGAACGCCGTATAGAGCGGAATCTGACCCTTCAGGCCGCTCTGCGTATACTGGTTGATGAACTGAATGCCGGCGCCGCCCGGATAGAAGGCGAAGATAGCGTCGGGCTTGGCTTCGCGTGCCTTGGACAACTCGGCGGAGAAATCAAGCTGGTCGGGCCAGCGCGTCAATTCCTGGCCGACGACCTGGCCTTTGAACGTCGTCTGCACGCCGTGAAGCATGTCCTTGCCGGCGATGTAGTTCGGCCCCATCAGGAAGACCGACTTGACGCCCTTCTGGTTCATATAGGTGCCGATCGCGGCCGGCGTCTGGTCGTTCTGCCACGAGGTGGAGAATACGTAGGGCGAGCACATCGGCCCCGCGAGTTCGGAGGCCCCGGCATTGGTCACGACCGTCACGGTCTTGGAGTCGACCAGCGGCTTGAGCGAAGCGACCAGCACGTTCGACCAGATATAGCCGACGATGAAATCGACGTGATCGGATTGGATCAGCTTCTCCGTCTTCTGTACGCCGACGTCCGGCTTGATCTGATCATCCTCGTAGATCACCTCGACCGGCAGCCCGCCAAGCTTGCGGCCAACATGATCGAGCCCGAGCTCGAAGGAGTTTCGCATGTCGTTGCCGATCGCGGCGGCCGGGCCGCTAAAGGTCGAGATGAAGCCGATCTTGATCGTCTTCTGTTGCGCATGAGCTGGGCCTGCACCTAGCCCCGCGGCAAGTGCGAGTGCGGCCGTAGCCGAAATCCAAGGTCTTTTCATCGCGTTCATTTTATCCTCCCGCCGGAAAACGGTTCCGTCGCAATCTATTTGTAGAAACAAGCGCCTGCGCGTGCAACAAGGATTGCCGTCCCCGGCTGCCGCGAAATGGCGGGACGGTGCTATACTTTGGTCCTAAAGAGGCCTTCGATCAGGCAGGTTTCCGGTATGGGAAATGCGGGAATTGCGGTGGTTTGCCCAGGCCGAAATGCGCGAAGATGAGGCCGACGTCGTCCTCGACCCAACCGAGATGTGGCGGGCAGCGCTAGTCTAAGTTTTGTGCGATCCCCGGTGTCCGCGACAGAGCGCGTAATCCTCGCTAATGATGCGAATGGGGATTGCCCGGCCGGCGAGCAAGCCGCCGGCGGACGTGGTGCCAACGCTTGGATTTAGCGCCGGTTTGCCAAGCCGATCGTGTGATTCAAGCGTGCATACGGCAGCCGAGAGGTGGGCTCGAAGCAATCTCACCGGCGCTTCAGCGCAGATGCTTTTCCAAAAACCGCTCCATCGCTTCGTAGAATTCGAAGCGGTTCTCCTCGTTATGGAAGCCGTGCCCCTCGTTCTCCTTGACGAGGTATTCGACCGCGATGCCGTGCTTTTTCAGCGCCGCGACCATTTGATCGGATTCATCGATGTTGACGCGCGGGTCCTGCGCGCCCTGCGCGATCAGGAGCGGCACGCGGATATTATCGGCGTGCAACACCGGCGACACCTCGGCCAACAGCGCCTTGTCGGTTTCCGGATTGCCGACCATCTCATGGAACATGTCGAGCAGCGGTTTCCAGTACGGCGGAATGGTCTTTAAGAACGTGAACAGGTTCGACACGCCGACGTAATCGACACCGCAGGCGTAGAGCTCCGGCGTAAACGTCAATCCGGCGAGCGCCGTGTAGCCGCCATAGCTGCCGCCATAGATGCAGATGCGCTTGGGATCGGCGATGCCTTCCCTGATCGCATAGAGGACCCCGTCGGAGACGTCGTCCTGCATCTTCTTGCCCCATTGCTTGAAGCTTGCCTCCCAGAATGCGCGGCCATACCCGGTCGAACCGCGAAAGTTCATTTGCATGACGGCGTAGCCGCGGTTGGCCAGAAACTGCACTTCGGGGCTATAGCCCCACACATCGCGAGCCCACGGCCCGCCGTGAGGGTTGACGATGAGCGGCAGATTCTTGCCGCCGCCGCGTGGTAGCGTGAGGTAGCCATGGATGGTGAGGCCGTCGCGCGCCTGGTAGGTGATCGGCTTCATCTCGGCGAGTTGGCCCGCGTCGAGCCACGGCGCGATCTCGGCGAGCTTGGTCAGAGTCTTGGCCGCCGAATCGTAAAGGTAGCGGACGCCTTGCGTGCGGTCGTTCCAAGCCGCGACGACAAAGATATTCTCGTCCTTGTTGCTGCTCTGGAGATCGATCTCATAGCCGGGAAGCTTGTTTTCCAGATCGGCGAAGATCGCTTCGGTCTGCGCATCGAGGAACTTGCGCTGGCGCTTCCAGGTGACGAATTGCACTCCGGTCTTGACCTTGCGCTTGTGCGACCACGCCAGTCCCGCCACGTCGACCTCGGGATGCTGGAAAATGATGCTTTCCTCCCGGGCCGTCGCCGGGTCGAGGCGCACGATCGCCGCCTTGTCGCGATTGATGTTGGAGGAGGCAAACAGGAGCTTGTCGTCGAAGTCGAAGAATAGTGGCTGGATCTGCTCCTTGAAATTCGTGGTTACGGCTGTTTCGAACGGGCAGCTATCGTCGGGCCGGTGGAGAATGCTGGTGTTCACCCCGTCGGTGGTGACGGCGAGGCGAACGCGTCCGGCGTGGTCGGTGGCCCAGCCGGTCACGTTGCCGGGATTCTCGGCGACGAGCGTCAGCTGTTTGCTATTGAGATCGGCCCGATACACATCGAAGATTTCCGGGTTGCGCTTGTTCAAGGCGATGATCATCTCGTCGTCATGCTCGTAGCGGTCGTCGATGATCATGGCGCGTACTTTGTCGAACGGCGTGAGATCGACAAGATTGGTGCCGTCGGCGTCGACCGCGACAAGGTGAAAATTCTCATCCCCCTTAAAGTCCTTCAGGAAGACGATGCGGTTTGGACCCTTCCAGAAGTAGTCGGCCACGTCGCGCTCGGTCTCGCTGGTGACGCGTATGGCTGGCCCGCCGGCGCGCGGCCGCACGAACACGTTCATGCGGTTCTGGTAGGGCTGCATGAATGAGAGGTGGCTGCCATCGGGTGAAACTTGGAAGTGGGACTGCTCCGGATTGCGGAAAAAATCGCGCAACGGGATGAGCTTGGCGCGACCGGTCGAGTCGATGGCGTTGGACATCGC
>DATJTL010000513.1:0-3403 GCA_035503415.1 Xanthobacteraceae bacterium | reverse complement strand
CGCGCTGGACCTGATAAAGCGTCGGCTCAAGCAGGATGAGTTCGGCATCGGCCGATTCGTCGATAGCGCCATGAAGGCAACCGAGCGATCCACCGCGCTGATCCAGCGCCTGCTTGCATTCGCCCGACAGCAGCCGCTTGCTCCCGAAGCGGTCGACGCCAACAGAATGATCACCGATATGTCGGAGATGCTGCGCTCGACGTTGGGCGAGCCGATTCAGATCGAAACCGTACTGGGAGCGGGGCTTTGGAGAACCAACGTCGACACGCATCAGCTCGAAAGCGCCATCGTTAATATCGCGATCAACGCTCGCGATGCCATGCCGAATGGCGGAAAGCTCACGATCGAAACCCAGAACGTGTATCTGGACGAGGCCTATTGCAGCGCGAACACCGATCTTTCGCCTGGCCAATACGTGATGGTTGCGATTACCGATCGGGGTGGCGGCATGACACCTGAAGTCGCGACGCGCGCCTTCGATCCGTTCTTCACCACAAAGCCGGCCGGCAAGGGAACCGGTCTTGGCCTGAGTCAAGTCTACGGCTTCATTAAACAATCGTCGGGGCACATCAAGATCTATTCCGAGATCGGCGCCGGCACGACGGTCAAGATCTATCTGCCGCGCCTGTATCGTCAGGCAGAGGAGTTCAAGCGCACGGGCCTCAAGCCGGCAAGCGGAGATCCCGATGAAATCGTTCTGGTCGTCGAGGACGATCCGCTGATGCGCCGCACGTCGTGCGACTCGCTCCGCGAGCTCGGCTATACCGTACTCGAAGGCGAAACCGCTGCCGCTGCGCTGACCATGATCGCCGACACGCCCAGCATTAGCCTCTTGTTCACCGACGTGGTAATGCCGGAAACGAACGGCAAGAAGCTTGCGGACGAGGCCTGGAAAAAGAGGCCGGATCTGAAGGTTCTTTTCACCACAGGATACACGCGAAACGCGGTGGTGCATGGCGGCGTGCTCGATCCGGACGTCAACTTCATCAGCAAACCGTTCACGATGCAGCAGCTGGCGAGCAAGGTGCGCGCCGTGCTGGATTCGTGAATCGGCCTTTCATTACGTTCCCTCAACGAAGCCTCTCATCATGTTGCAGATCGGACGGATCGGGGCACTCCTGGGCCTCGCAACTCTCTGCGCCGCACTTGGCGCGGGCGCCGGGAACGCTCTCGCGGATTCGGTCTCCGATTTCTACAGCCACAAGACGCTGACGCTGATCGCGGGCTTCCCGCCTGGCGGAGGCTACGATACCTATGTGCGCGTTCTAGCCCGCCATTACGGAAGGTTCATTCCCGGCAATCCTTCGGTGGTTCCCTCAAACATGCCGGGCGCCGGCTCGATGAGCGCAGCCAATCACATCTTCAACGACGAGCCGAACGACGGCACCGTGCTCGGCATGTTCGCCTCTTCGGCCGTCATGGAGCCGCTCCTTGGCGACAAGGCGGCCCGCTTCGACCCGGCGAAGTTCAGCTGGATCGGCAGCATGTCGCAGGACATCGCCTATTGCGGCGTGTGGCAAACGCCGGGATCGGCCTCATCGTTCGCCGACATGCTGCAGCAAGGCGGCAAGGAAACGATTTTCGGCGGTGGCGCGCCGGCGGCGATCACCTATCAGCATCCGGCAATCCTGAAGAACGTGCTCGGCGCGCACATCCGCGTCATTTCCGGTTATGCCGGCACCCGCGATATCGATCTCGCCATGCACCGCGGCGAGGTCAACGGCGAGTGCGGGCTTTATGCCTCCTCGATCAAGGCGCAATTCGCCGACGACGTGAAATCCGGACGGCTCAAGCTGGTGATCCAGATGGGACCGCACAAATCGAAAGCGTTCGGCGACATTCCGAGCGTGTTCGACTATGCCAAGACCGACGAACAGCGCGCGGTGCTGGAGCTCTATTTCGATCAGCTCGTGCTCGGCCGCCCCTTGGCCGGACCGCCGAATATGCCGCCCGACCGCCTTGCGGTACTGCGCCAGGCGTTCATGGCGACGATGAAGGACAAGGATTTTCTTGCCGAGGCGGAGCGCACCGGTATCGATATCGATCCGGCGACCGCGGACGAGGTAGAGAAACTGCTCGCGCACTTTGCGACATTCTCGCCCGAAATCTTCGCTAAAGCGCGGGCCGCTATCGGTCGCTGACAGGTCGGGTCGCTAACAGGTTGGACAGAATGAACAAGCGTTATCAGGTGGTCATCGTCGGCGGCGGGCCAGTTGGCGTCGCGCTCGCAGTCGAGCTTGGGCTGCGCGGCGTCACCTGCACATTGATCGAGCGACGCATAGAGCCGCAGCGCATCCCGAAAGGACAGAATCTGACGCAGCGCTCGATGGAGCATCTCTATTCCTGGGGCATCGCCGACGAGGTGCGCGCCTCGCGCATGCTGCCGCCCGACTATCCGATGAGCGGCATCGTCGCCTACCACGATCTTTCCAGCGAATACTGGTACGCGCCGCCGCTGCGCGAGATCGTCAACACCTACTATTTCCAGCAGAACGAGCGGCTGCCGCAATATCTCGTCGAGTACGTGCTGCGCAAGAAGCTCGAAGAACTTGAAAATGTCGAGGCCAAGTTCGGCTGGCGCGCGGAGTCCATCGAACAGGACGCAGATGGCGCGCGTGTCCATATCAGCAAAGAGGGCGGTGCGGAAACGGACGTGCTGCACGCCGACTACGTGGTCGGCTGCGATGGCGGCCATTCCATCGTGCGCCGTCAAATTGGCATCGAACGCTCGAGCTCGGACTTCAACGAACTCATGGTGCTGGCCCTGTTCCGCTCGAAGGAGCTGCACGAGAAGCTCAAGCGTTTTCCGCCGCGCTCGACCTATCGGGTGCTGCATCCCGAGCTCAAGGGCTATTGGCAATTCTTCGGCCGCGTCGACGTCGGCGAGGGCTTTTTCTTTCACGCCCCGGTGCCGGCCGGCACCACGCGCGAGAATTACGATTTCCTCGGCCTGCTGCACGGCGCCGCCGGTTTCAAGTTCGCGTGCGAATTCGACCATGTCGGGTTCTGGGATTTGCGCATCGCGGTCGCGGACGAATATCGCGTCGGCCGCGTGTTCATCGCGGGCGACGCCGCGCACAGCCACCCGCCCTATGGCGGATACGGCCTGAACAACGGACTCGAAGACGTGAGCAATCTCGGCTGGAAGTTGGCGGCCACGTTACAAGGGTGGGGCGGCGAGACGCTGCTCCAATCCTATAGCGACGAGCGGCGCCCGATCTTCAAGGAGACCGGCGAGGATTTCATCGCGGGCCGCATCGCCGCGGACGCCGCGTTCCTGGCGCGCTATAACCCCGAACGCGACCGCGCCGAATTCGAGCAAGCTTGGAAGGGACGCGCCGGCGGCTTCGGGGAAACCATGCTGAGCTACGAGCCGAACTATGAAGGCTCGGCGGTTGTCGTG
>DATJTL010000512.1:0-10417 GCA_035503415.1 Xanthobacteraceae bacterium | reverse complement strand
ACCGTCAGTGAGCTTAAACGCCAACTTGTAGGCTTCTACGATCGGTTCGAGCTCGTATCCGTCGCGCCAATGGATGTACGCGAAGTTCGGCCCGAACTGGGGCACGTAGACGGCCTTCGCGATCGCCGCATATACTTCCTGATGGCGGGCCTTCCCGAAGTCCTCCGGAATTGTTCGGATCAGCGCGACGCGCTTGTTCCAAGATTCCTCTCCCGTAATCTCTTCGACTACGGTTTCGAGTTCCTTATTTTCAGCCACCTTTCCCCTCGTCGCTTGGCTAGCGACCGGTCTCGAATCGCGAAGGTAGGATAGCAGCATATTTAGAGTCGAGTTCAGCCAACAGCCACCGCCGGTTCAGTTGTTCGGCGGCCAGCGCAGTGGTTCCGGTTCCCCCGAAGGGATCGACTACGAGCTGCCCGGGCTTCGTCAGTAGCTTGATGAAGAAGGTCGGGATGGTGACCGGGAAACGTGCCGGGTGTTTCACAGGGTTGGGCGTAAAATCGGCCTCCAAGTGAAGGAGCGTCGAGGGTCGTACCAGATCGGGGCCTGCTTGTACGCGCTTCCGTCCCTGCCCGGACGGCGCATTGGCGCGCACGTAATTGTGGGCCAACTTTTTGCGACGCTCTCGGTCTCTGGCATCCCAGCGCGCCGGCGCAAGACAGTGCTCAGGATAGAACTGCCAATCCGGCGTCTTTGCGAACTGGAAGCAATACTCAACGGCATCCTTGAGGTACCGCTTAAACCGGCCGGGCGGCGGCGACGGCTTACCCCACACGAAGTCTTCGCAGAATAGAAAACCCTGCTGCCGCAGCCAGAAGATCAGCTCGTACTGAAGCACGCCGCGCTCATGGCCGCGGCGACGAGACCGGTAGTTCAGTACGAAGCTGCCGTGCGGTTTAAGCGTCCGATGTATCTCCGACGTGACCGCGAGGAAGAAGCCCTCATACCAGTCGCGCTCGTATTTCTCGCCATTCCCGTATTTCGACTGACCATCGTACGGCGGAGACGTGACGAAGAGATCGACGCTATTCGACGGAAGCTTCCTCAGTATGCTGAGACAATCGCCGACCACGAGCTCGCCGAGATCGGTCCGAAAGCCTCTCGGGTTCTTCGGATTAGGGACTCGTCCCCTGTGCTCCCTCAGGGTAACCGAGGGAGCTTCAAAATGCATCTCGCTCAAGTGAACCCCGCCGCAAATCCGTTCGGTGCGAAGGTGAGTCCTCGCGACCGCTTCGTCAAGCTCCGAGGCAAATCATCCCCACTGTACCGGACCGCGCTTGACCCGGCGGGATAGTGTTCTCATTTTGTTCCCATGTCAATCGAGATACTTGGCGAAGCCTTTTCGGCAGGCCGGCGCGTCCGCGTACGGTGCACGTGGGGGCCGCGCGACGGCATGAAGCGCGTCCGGGAATGCGTCTATGTGGTCGAGCCAGACCTACAAACGTTGATCTGGACGCGAGGGTGGGACTTCCCACTCACCATGTTCGAAAACCGTTTGAAGCGTTCACGCTGCGGCTCGCGCAGAGTCCGCGTGGCGTTCGGGCCGCCGGGATCAGTACGCGATGTGCACAGGTCGGGACGCGACAGGGCGAGACAGTCGCACCCTAAGAGTGAATGTCATCCACATCGGGAGCCAAATACCATCGCAAAGTTCAATGCCATGATTGCGGTATATGGCCTACCGCGATGTCGCACATCAGCGCGCATATGGCCGGCAGCATTACCGCACTCACAAAGCTCAGTATCTCGCACGCAACGCCAGAGGGCGCGCGGAGATGCGGTCCTACGTCGAGGCTCTAAAACGGAAGCCATGTCCCGATTGCCGCGGGTGCTACCCACCGTGTGTTATGGACTTCGATCACCGGAACGGCTCGGGAAAAGACCGAGACGGTTTCTCAGCTCATCAGTCACTAAAGATGGATGCGGCCTAAGGCTGAGATCGGGAAGTGCGATCTTGTCTGCGCGAGCCGCCGCCGGCTCAGGACGGATGCGCGCGTGAGCCAGAAAAGAGCCAAAATAGAAACGCCAAACAGCTAAGCCATTGATTGATTGGCGCGCCCGAAGAGATTCGAACTCCTGACCCCCAGATTCGTAGTCTGGTGCTCTATCCAGCTGAGCTACGGGCGCTTTGCGCATCGCGCGGAAAAGCCTTGCTGCCAGCAGGGCTTGCGGTGCGCGCCATAGCTATAGGCTCGGCCGCGTCCTGGCAAGGCGGCAGGCGTCAATCCGGTGTCCTTCGGGCAAATATCTAGCCGTGTGCCCGGGCGCCGCGGTGGGCGGAAAGCTCTACGGCGCGGTCGGGGATGGTGAGCCGCAGCGTCGCCCCGATGGTGCCCTCGACCAGGCGGATTTCGCCGCCATGGGCGCGTACCAGTTCGGCGGCGATGGCAAGCCCGAGCCCGGTGCCGCCGGTGCGGGTGGAGCCCTGAAACGCCTCGAACAGATGGGCGCGCGCTTTTTCGGAAAAGCCGGGCCCAGTGTCGGACACTTCGACCACTACGACTGCGCCTTCGCGCCGGCCGGTGATGCGGATCTGGTCGCGGCCGGGATCGCGCGAGGCTCGGCTTTCCATCGCCTGCACGGCATTGCGCGCAAGATTGAGCAGAATGCGGAACAGCTGGTCGTAGTCGGCCTCGACGGTGAGCCCGCGCTCGACCGCGCTGATCCAGCGGATCGGCGCGTCGGGGCCGAGATTGAGCGTCTCGTGCACTTCCTCGACCAGCGGCTCGAGCAGAATTTCCCGCCGGTCGGGCGGCGGCTCCTGCAGCCGGCCGTAGGACAGTGTCGACTGGCAGAACGCGATGGCGCGTTCGAGCGCCTGCATCAGCTTCGGCGCAAAGCGCTGCACGGTCGGATCGGGGAGCTTTGCCAGCCGATCGGAAAAGAGTTGCGCCGAGGCGAGCAGGTTACGCAGATCGTGGTTAATCTTGGATACGGCGAGGCCGAGCGCGGCCAGCCGGTTCTTGGCGTGCAGCATCGAGGCAAGTTCGGATTGCAGCGCCGAGAGTTCCCGCTCGGCAAGGCCGAGCTCGTCCACCCGCGCCGACGGCACGATGATGCGGTCGGGGTTTTCCGGATCGGCGCGGAACGTCACCATGTTGTCGGTGATCCGGCGCATCGGCTGCACGAACATGTAGTGCAGCGCCAGATAGACCAATGCGGCGGTGATGCCGGAAATCAGCAGCGACATGAGCAACAGGCCCGCCGAATAGCGCAGCATGGCCGTGCGCAGCGGCTGCTCATCCATGACGAGATCGATATATTCCCCGTTCATCGGCGCCGGACCGATGACGCGCATGACCTCGTGCTTGTCGCTGAGCAGCGTGCGGAACGCGTCGATCGTGTTCGCGAAGGTATCGACTTGGCGCATATCGAAGACATCGGCGATCGGCGGCAACGCGGCGTCGCTCGGCTGCAGCATGTAGTGCTTGTCGCCGATTTTCATGGCGACGGCGCGCGCGCCGATCGTACCCAAAATCTCTTTGGCGAGCGGATCGTCCACGTGCGGCGCTGCCTCAAGCATGAGCGCCGCGGTCTTGGCGACATCCAAATGGGCGCGCAGCCAATTCACGCGGAAATTGACCACCAGCGGTACATAGATCAGCACCTCCGCGATCATCACGAACAGGATCGTGAGAAGGAGGAGCTTCGCAGATAGCCCGAAACGCGGCGCACGGACCGGCTCCGGCCGCGCCACGGAATCATCGGTCATTGCTTAAGCCTCGCGTCAGCCAAAACGACGCAACCACCCCATGATGCGACGCACCCGTGTGCTCGTCAAACCCCGCATAAAATAGGTAATGGCGGCGCGTTTTCCCACCTCCGCATAGGTCGGATAGGGCACCACAAGTCCGGCAAACGCGCCGATATTGAGCTTTTGGCCGATGGCAAGCGCCCAAGCGGTAATATTTTCGCCCGCTGCAGCGCCCACGATGGTCGCCCCGAGAATACCACCCCGGCGGTCGGTAATGACCTTGATATGCCCATCGGTGGCGGCTGCAGTCACGGCCCGATCGTTTTCGCGGTAAGGCCAGCGCAGGATGCGAATGGCGCCCGCCTGGCGGCGCGCGTCGTCTTCCTGGAAGCCGACCTGGGCGAGTTCGGGGTCGGTAAAAATCACCCGCGGAACGGCGCGATGGTCGACGGCAACCGGATGCCGGAACAGCGCGTTGCGAATCACCAGGCTGGCATGGTGATTGGCGATGTGGGCGAACTTTGCGCCCCCGATCACATCGCCGATCGCATAGACTTTCTTGTTGGTGGTGCGCAGACCTTTGTCGACCACGACGCCCTGCGGGTCGTAACGGATGCCGGCGGCTTCCAGATTGAGATCCTTGACATTTGGGTGCCGCCCCGCCGCCAGCAGAAGGTGCGATCCTTCGATCGTTTCTTCGCCGGCAGTCGCATCGTCCGATTTGGTTAAGACAACTTGGATGCGCGCAAGCATGCGGCGCACCTGCGCGATCTGCACCCCGGTGCGCAGCCGCACGCCCTCGCGGGCGAGTGCATCCAGTACGACGGTTGCACACTCGCGATCTTCGCGTGCAAGCGGCGTCGCCGCTTCGAGTACCGTGAGGTCGGAGCCGAGCCGGCGAAACGTCTGGGCCAGTTCGAGGCCGGTCCTGCCCGCGCCGATAACGATAAGATGGCGCGGCCAATCGGCGAGATCGAATACCGTTTCCGGGGTCAGGTACGGCGCGTCCGCCAGGCCCGCAATTGCGGGAATGATCGGGGACGAGCCGGTCGCGATAATGAAGCGGCGCGCCTTGACCGTTACATCGCCGACCTCGACGGTGCCCGGGTCCCTAAACCGCCCAACGCCCGCGACGACGCGCACGCCGAGACCGGTGAAGCGTTCGGCGGAATCTTGCGGCGTTATGGCCGCAACGGCGTCGCGCACGTGGGCACCGAGCGCGCCGAAATCGACAGCGAAGCGCGCGCTTTTGATGCCGAAGCGCGCCCCGGTCTGCAGCGCGCTGGCACGCCCGGCCGCGGCGAGGAGCGCCTTCGAGGGAACCGATCCGCAGTAGAGGCTTTGGCCGCCCATTCGGCCCTTTTCGATGAGGACGACCGGCACGCCCATCGCGGCGGCAGCCGCGGCGGCGGCCATTCCGCCCGCTCCGGCGCCGATCACGCAGATGTCGGGTGTCAGTTCGCTTATGTCTTGCGCCATCAGCAGGCCGAACTCAACGCCATCGCTATAATGTTTAGAGTGAAGTGAAATGCTCGTCGCTTTGGACGCAAACCAGCTTTGCCAAAGTCTCGGCCGCGTCACACATATTCTATACATCTCCTCCTGCGGGGGAACGGCGGCGGAGAAGCTTCCTTTTGCGATGGGGTTGTCCGGCGAAAGCAAACGCAAAGCTTGGCCCGTGAGCGGCGCCTGGCCGCGGACGCGTCTAATTGACGGCGGGGGAGGGCTCCCGTATAAGCCGCGCAAATTGCGCGCCTGCGCGCCCGGACGGGCGCAAACGGGCCTATTTCGGGCGCGTTGGCGGAGACAGCGTCGTGAAACGGACTTATCAGCCGAGCAAATTGGTGCGCAAACGTCGTCACGGCTTTCGTGCACGGATGGCGACAAAAGGCGGCCGCAAGGTTGTGGCCGCGCGGCGTGCGCAGGGACGCAAGCGACTCAGTGCGTGACGGGTGCGGATCCCGTTAATCTGACCGAGTCTCGCTTTGCCAAGTCTTGCTTTGCCAAGTCTTGCTTTGCCAGGTCTTGTTTTGCCAGGTCTTGTTTCGGCATGTCTTGTTTTGGCACGGAGCGGTTGAAGCGCCGGACGGATTTTCGGGCTGCCGCCAGCGGTATGCGGGCGCCCGGCCGTGCGTTCGTGCTGCAGGCCCGCCGCCGCGCGGACGAAGGTTCAGTGCGGGTGGGCTTCACTGTGTCGCGGCAGGTCGGCAATGCCGTGGTGCGCAACCGGGTCCGGCGCCGCTTGCGCGAACTGGTCAAGCGCGCTGACCCGGGACGTCTGCGCGCCGGTCACGATTACGTCCTCGTTGGACGTTCCGCGGCGCTGGCGGCCTCGTTCGGGGACATGGCGCGGGAACTCGATGTGGCACTCGACCGCATTCATGCGCGCGAGCGAAAAGGAACTGGTGGGGCCGCCACGGGACCCATACATGAGGCGGGTTCGCCTTCCCCTGTGCGCGCCGCGTCGCAGCTGAGGACGCCAACGCCCGAGCATTGAATGAACGAGCACAAGAACACCATCCTCGCCATCGTCCTGTCGCTGGTCGTCATTATCGGCTGGGAATATTTCTTCGCCCGGCCGGAACTGCAGCAACAGCAACAGCAACAGGCCCAGCAGCAGGCCCAGCAGCAGGAACAGACGAAGCCCGGCGGGACGCCCGCTGCTCAGCCCTCGGCCACTCCGGGTGCAAGCCCGCAAACGCCGAGCGCGCCGGCAGCGCTGCCGCCGACGCAGACGCGCGAAGCGGTGCTCGCCGCTTCGCCGCACGTCGATATCGATACGCCGCGGCTGCGCGGCAGCATCGACCTCAAAGGCGGCCGGATCGATAATCTGTCGCTCGAACAATATCGGGACTCGACCGATCCCAAATCGCCGCCGATCGTGCTGCTGTCGCCGTCAGGGGCGCCGGATGCCTATTACGCGGAGTTCGGCTGGGTGGCCGCGTCAGGCTCGAACGAGCCGATGCCGGGACCGGATACGGTCTGGAAGCAAGCCGGCAGCGGCGCGCTCAGCGTCAATCATCCGGTTACGCTGACCTATGACGACGGGCAGGGGCTCATCTTCACCCGCACGATCAGGGTCGACGACCATTATCTGTTCAGCATCAAGGACGAGGTGCAGAACAAGGCCGACAAACCGGTCACGCTTTATCCCTACGGGCTGATCTCGCGTCACGGCACGCCGCAGACGCTCGGCTATTACATCCTGCATGAGGGCCTGATCGGCGTGATCGGAGAGCACGGCGAACAGGAACTGACTTACAAGAAGATCGCCGAACAGAAAAGCAAAAGCTGGGAGGCGACCAACGTCTGGCTCGGTTTCACTGACAAGTATTGGGCCGCAGTGCTGCTGCCCAACACCGACGCGAAGGTGAAGGCGCGTTTCTCGTCCGCCGAGGTCGGTGGACAGCAGACCTACCAGACCGATTATCTGGGGCAGGCGCAAACCGTCGCGCCGGGGGCAAGCAGCAGCACCGACGCGCGGCTGTTCGCCGGCGCCAAGGAAGTCTCCGTCGTCGGCATCGACTTTCCGCTCGGACCAGGCGGCTACAACCAATCGCTCAATCTCAATCATTTCGATCTGTTGATCGACTGGGGCTGGTTCTATTTCATCACCAAGCCGATGTTCCTCGCGCTTGATTTCTTCTTTCATCTGGTCGGCAATTTCGGCATCGCCATCCTGATCGTCACGGTGCTGGTCAAGGCGCTGTTCTTCCCGCTCGCCAATAAGTCCTACGCCTCGATGGCGAAGATGAAGGCGGTGCAGCCGCAGATGGCGATGATCAAGGAGCGCTATGCCGACGACCGCACGAAGCAGCAGCAGGCGATGATGGAGCTCTACAAGAAGGAGCAGATCAATCCGATTGCCGGCTGCCTGCCGATGGCGATCCAGATTCCGGTGTTCTTCTCGCTCTATAAGGTGCTGTTCATCACCATCGAGATGCGGCACGCGCCGTTCTACGGTTGGATTCATGACCTGTCGTCGCCCGACCCGACCAACATTTTCACGCTGGGCGGATTGATTCCGTTCGATCCTTCGGTGGTGCCGCTCGTCGGCAATTTCCTGCACCTCGGCTTCTGGCCGGCGATCATGGGCGTGACCATGTGGGTGCAGATGAAGCTCAACCCGGCGCCGCCCGATCCGACCCAGCAGATGATCTTCAACTGGATGCCGCTGATCTTCACCTTCATGCTGGCGCATTTCCCGGCCGGGTTGGTGATCTATTGGGCCTGGAACAACTCGCTCTCGGTGGCTCAGCAGAGCGTGATCATGCATCGAAACGGCGCCAAGGTTCAGCTCTGGGACAACCTCAAGAACACGTTCGTTCGGAGTAAGCCCAAGCAGCCGGCTGAATGAGCCGTTGCGGTTCCGTCTCCTGGTCCGCAGGAGACAGTGGAAAACGGTGATAGTCGGTCGCCCAGGCGAAAGATGCTGCTACTCTAGGGTGTGGCAAAGACTGCACATCCTGCCGAGCGTGGCCCGATCATTCGTCGGGAACATATCGCCTGTCCGAATTGCGGGAAATCCTATCAGATCGAAGCCGGATGGCTCGGCGCCAGCGGCCGGTCGGTGCGCTGCCAGTCCTGCGGCAGCCGATGGTTCGAGCCGGCGGTCGAAACCGATCGCTCGCAGGATGGCGACAATCCCGTTCTAAGTCCCGAGTTTCCGGGCCGGCTGAAGAAATATCTCCAGGCGCTTCCCGAAGCAGTCAAGAACAGCAGCCCAAAGTCCACCCACGCCATCAAGACGTTTCTGATGCGCTACGGGCTGGGCAACGGCGCCGTCGGCTTTGCCAACGGAATCAGGGTCAATCTGCCAAACGTCAAAACCACCGAGTTTCTCTGGGACGCCGTAGGCAAGGTTCTCAACAGAACCTATCCCGGAGAGGATTACGACCTCACATTCGCCGCCGAGTCGGAAAACCAGCCCGACATCAACAAGATCATCGAAGATGCCAACAAGCTGCCGATCGTCCGCGCGGACGTACGCCTTATGTTTTTCCGCGCCAACGATCAGGCGCAATGCGCTCAATTTTTCGACCGGTTGCACGACCTGTTCCGGCGGCATCGCAAGAGCGAACCCGGCGACACTTACATCATGGCCGGCATGGACATGCACACATTGACCTACATGGTGCGCAGGCTGACCCTTCAGCGCCCAGGCTCCAACGCAAACCCGTGGGAGGAGTTTTGAATTGGCGCGCCCGAAGGGATTCGAACCCCTGACCTCTGCCTTCGGAGGGCAGCGCTCTATCCAGCTGAGCTACGGGCGCACGCTACACGGCAATGCCGCCTAAATAGCGAAATGCCGCCGTTGCGGCAACGGCCGGCGCTTGCCGGCCAAGCGAGCGCCTCCTAAGCTTCGCCGCAAAGGCCGAGCGGCCAGCCGAGGAAGGACGCCATGACGCAAGTCGCGGGAAAAACCGAAAAACTCCAGCCCGAAAAGCTCCAGCCGAAAAGCGCGCAGATCAAGGACGCGGCGTTCCAGTGGGACGATCCGCTCGACCTTGAAGGCGAACTCACCGAAGAGGAGCGCATGGTGCGCGATACCGCGCGCGCTTTTGCGCAGGAGAAGCTGTTTCCGCGCGTCATCGCCGCCAACCGCGACGAGCGCTACGACCCGGCGATCCAACGCGAGATGGGCGCGCTCGGGCTTCTCGGTTCCACCATCCCGCAGGAATACGGCGGCGCTGGGCTCAACTACGTCTGCTATGGGCTGATCGCGCGCGAACTCGAGCGGGTCGATTCCGGCTTCCGCTCGGCCATGTCGGTACAATCCTCGCTCGCCATGCAGGCGATCTATGCCTATGGCAGCGAGGCACAGCGGCGCAAATATCTGCCCAAAATGGCGACTGCCGAACTCCTTGGCTGCTTCGGGCTGACCGAGCCCGACCACGGTTCCGATCCCGGCTCGATGACAACGCGCGCCGAGAAGGTAGCGGGCGGCTTTCGCCTGACTGGCAACAAGACCTGGATCACCAACGCACCGGTCGCTCACGTCGCCGTGGTCTGGGCCAAGCTCGACGGCAAGATCCGCGGCTTTCTGGTCGAGCGTGACACCAAGGGTTTCTCCACCCCGAAGATCGAGGGCAAGCTCAGCTTGCGCGCCTCGATTACCGGCGAGATCGTGCTCGATGGCGCCGTCATCCCGGAGGAGAATCTGCTGCCGAACGTCTCCGGCCTTGCCGGCCCGTTCGGCTGCCTCAACGTCGCGCGCGCCGGCATCGCCTGGGGCGCCATGGGCGCGGCGGAATTCTGTTGGCACCGCGCCCGCGACTACGCGCTCACGCGCAAGCAGTTCGGCCGGCCGATTGCCGCCAATCAGCTCGTGCAAAAGAAGCTCGCCGACATGCAGACCGAGATCGCGCTCGGCCTGCACGCGGCATTGCGGCTGTCGCGGCTGATCGACCAGGGCAAGGCCTCGCCGCCGGCGATCTCGCTGCTCAAGCGCAACAATTGCGGCAAGGCGCTCGATATCGCCCGCGTGGCGCGAGACATGCACGGCGGCAACGGCATCACCGAGGAATTCCACGTCATGCGCGTGCTCTGCAATCTGGAGACCGTGAACACCTACGAGGGCACCCACGACATCCACGCGCTGGTGCTCGGCCGCGCGCAGACCGGCATCCAGGCGTTTTTCTAAAATTCGCCTCTGCGACTAGAGCGCAATCGCTTCATATTGAATCGATTGGCGCTCTAGGATTTTGGTGGAGCATGATCTTT
>DATJTL010000511.1:0-3069 GCA_035503415.1 Xanthobacteraceae bacterium | reverse complement strand
GTCGGGCAAGGGACGATCGCGCAGCAACTGCTCGACTGCCACTTCCATGATCAAGGCACGCACGTCGCCCCACCGCCGGTAGAGGCTGGTCGCAGCCACGCCCGCGCGTTCTGCGATGTCGGTCATGCTGACAGCCGCATGTCCTTGCTCGATCACGAGCGCCGTAACCGCTTCAAAAACCGCGGCTTTTGTTCGCGCGGTACGCCCGCCGGGACGGGATTTTACCATCCTCTCACTCGTTTTTGATGTGCCGCTCATAGCGCCTTAACGAAAAAGACTTTGCATTAAGGGACAGCATGCACTAAGAGGTACGCAAATGCAAACCCGAGGGTGCCCCCATGGACCGCAGAACCCTTCTGGCTCTTGGGCCGCTTGTCACGTTGTTTGCCAAAGACGCGCTGGCCGCGAGCGCGGAGCCGGCAAGTCCGCCGGCCCCGAGCGTTGACCCGGCCGCCAAGCCACCATTGTTCCCTGGCGACGCTCAATTCTGGTTTGAGACGGAGCGCGCCTTTGGCGCCGCTGAATATGGTGGCTCACTTTTCGGCGAGGTGCTCGCGGTCGCATCTCGCATTACGCCCGGCGACTATGACAGCTGGTATGACGCCTGGAACGCGGCGGCCGATCGCATTGCGAAAGAGGCAGCCGATCAATTGTCGCGCGACCACGGCATCAGTGCGCGCGACAGCTTTTTGCGCGCAACGAGCTATTACCAATCTTCCGAATTCTTTCTGCACGGAGATCCCAGAGATCCAAGAATCGCGCGGGCTTATCGGCTGTCCGTCGATTGTTACAAGCAATCTGCAAAGCTGAATGATCCGTTGATCGAACCCGTCGCAATCCCTTACGAACGCACAACCCTGCCCGGCTACTTCCATCACGCAGACAAGACCGGTCAACCGCGACCGACACTGATCATGCATACCGGCTTCGATGGATCGGCCGAGGAGATGCACGTCTCCGGCGCACGTGCTGCCGTCGAGCGCGGCTACAACGTGCTTGCCTTCGACGGCCCAGGTCAATACGGGCCGCTGCATCGCGAGGGCCTGGTCTTTCGTCCCGACTGGGAGAAGGTCGTGACCCCGGTGGTCGACTTCGCGCTGAAGCAGCCGAGCGTCGATTCCAAGCGGATCGCCCTGATGGGCATCAGTCTCGGCGGCTACCTCGCCCCGCGTGCGGCGGCCTTCGAGCATCGCCTGGCAGCGTTGATCGCCAACGATGGCATCTACGATTTCGGGGCGCCGTTCCGGACGGCCGTTCCTCCGGAGAAATGGGAGCTGTTCGAGAAGGCCCTGAAGGCGGAGGAAGCGCCGCAGATCGACCAGCTGCTCGAGAACCAGATGAAGGCGTCGCCGACGGCGCGCTGGGCCTACGCGCACGGCATGTGGGCTACCGGCACGAAGTCGCCGCGCGCCTTTGTCGCGAAGGCGCTCGACTACAATCTGAAAGACGGGGTGGCCGAGGCGATCGCGTGCCCGACGCTGGTCTGTGACGCCGAGAACGATCTGTTCCTGAAAGGCCAGCCGCAAGTGCTCTATGACCAGCTCACCTGCCGCAAGACGATGGTCCGCTTCACCACGGCGGAGGGCGCAGGTGCGCACTGCCAGGTCGGTGCAAGCCGCCTCGCTTTTGCGCGCATCTTCGATTGGTTGGACGAAACACTGGCTTAAGTCACCCGCCCCTGTTTTGTGAGGAGCTTCGGTTACGGGGAGACCATTGATGCTGACAACGCCGGTTCTGATCGTCGGCGGCGGGCCGGTTGGCCTGACGGCCTCGCTCGCCTTGTCGCAGCAAGGCGTTCGCTCCGTTCTGGTCGAACGTCATCCCGGCACTGCCGTGCTTCCGAAAGCGCGCGGCATCAACGCGCGCACGATGGAGATGTACCGGCAGATGGGCCTGGAGGACGACATCCGCGCCGCGGGCATGCCTCCCCAATTCGGCCGGATGATCTTGTGGGCGGAGAGTCTCGCCGGCAAGGAGATCAAGCGCCTCGCCCCCGGCCGCGGCTCGGCGCAAAATGTCGCCGCGTCGCCTTCAGCGAATTGCGGTTGTTCCCAGGACCTGCTGGAGCCGGTGCTTCGCCAGCATGCCGAGGCGCACGGCCTCGCCGAGCTCCGCTTCAATACCGAATTGACCGAGCTCACCCCGGGCGCGGACGGCGCAACGTGTATTCTGGCCGATCGCGCAACCGGTGAAACGCATCGCTTTTACGCCCGCTACGTGATCGCCGCCGACGGCGCGCACAGCCCGGTGCGGGCGATGCTTGGGATCAGCAGATCCGGCGAGAAAGACATCTATGATTCGGTCAACATCCATTGCCGCGTCGACCTGCGGCCGTGGATTGCGGATCGTCCAGCGGCTCTCTACTACATCGAACAGCCCGACTTGCGCGCAACATTCCTGACCATCAATGGCAGCGATCGCTGGGGTTTTCTGGTTCACAGCCTGAGCATCTACGGTTACGCTGAGGAGAATTTGACAACGGGACGATGCGTCGAGCTGATCCGACAGGCGGCGGGTGTACCGAATCTGCCGGTCGAAGTACTCGGTGTCAGTTTCTGGAAATGCTCGGCGATGATCGCCGACCGATTCAGCAGCGGGCCAGTGTTTCTGGCTGGCGACGCCGCGCACGAGACGACGCCAAGCGGCGGCTTCGGCATGAATCTTGGCGTGCAGGATGCGCAGAACCTTGCCTGGAAACTAGCGGCAGTGCTCAAGGGAAACGCCGATCCATCCCTGCTGGACACCTACGACGCGGAGCGCCGGCCGCATGCTGCGGAAGTGGTGAGCGCGACGTTCCTGAACGTAAGCAGCTTGAACCGCACGACGCGCCCGACAAGCGCACAGCTTCCGCGGTCGCAATATCTCAATGAGCAGGGCCTGATTTTCGGCGCGTGCTACGCATCCGCGGCTGTGATCCCAGACGGCTCCGCGCCACCACATGTCGAGGACCCGGTCACGCAGTATGTGCCCTCCGCGCATCCGGGATGCCGTGCGCCCCATTTCTGGGTGCAGCGTCAGGGTCAGCGGATCTCAAGCATCGATCTGTTCGGCCAGAACTTCGTGCTGCTC
>DATJTL010000510.1:0-3095 GCA_035503415.1 Xanthobacteraceae bacterium | reverse complement strand
TATTACGGCATCATGCGCGCCGGCCTGGTCGCCGTGCCGGTGAACTTCAAGTTCCCGCGCCAGACCATTCATTTCATCATGCGCGACGCCGGCGCCAAGCTAGTCTTCTGCGATGCCGCGCGCGCCGCGGATTGTCCGGACGATCTGCCGATTGTTTGTTTTGACGCACCATCTTCCCCCTCGCCCTGGATGGGGGAGGTGAAGGAAATATTCGACGCCTTCCTCGATCCTGGCCCGTTCGATGCGGTGACGCCGGAACCAAACGAACCGGCGATGTTTCTTTACACCTCCGGATCGACCGGCACGCCGAAGGGCGTGGTGCTCTCGCACCAGAGCCACATCTGGGTGGTGGAGACGCGCCTTGCGCCGGGACTCGACCGCCATACTTATCTGATCGCGGCGCCGCTCTATCATATGAACGCGCTGGCGCTAGCCAAGCTCGCCTGCGCGGCGCATGCGACCATCGTGTTGTTGCCGCAATTTTCCGCGCGCGCCTATATCGAGGCGATCGGGTGCTACCGCTGCACCTGGCTTACCGCGGTGCCGCCGATGATCGCCATGATGCTGCGCGAGCGCGAGGTGTTGGCACGCACCGATCTCTCCAGCGTCGAATTCGTCCGCATGGGCTCGGCGCCGGTGAGCTTGAGCCTGATGGCCGCGTTGCGCGAGGCGCTGCCGCGCGCATCGGTGACCAACGCATATGGAACGACGGAGGCCGGGCCGGTGGTGTTTGGTCCGCATCCGCACGGCTTGAAGCAGCCGGAATTGTCGGTCGGCTACCCGCATCCGAAAGTATCGCTGCGCCTGGTCGACGGCGAGGACCGCAACGCGGAGCAGGGCGTGCTGGAAATGAAATGCCCAGCGCTGATGCTCGGCTATCATAATCGATCGAACGTGCAGCAGCCGCTCACAACCGATGGCTACTACATTACCGGCGACGTGTTCCGCCGCGACGCCGACGGTTTTCATTATTTCGTCGGCCGCACCGACGACATGTTCGTCTCCGGTGGCGAGAACATCTATCCGGCCGATGTCGAGCGCATGCTCGAGCAGCATCCCGATATCGCGCAGGCTGCGGTGGTGCCGATCGACGACGAGATCAAATGGCAGAAGCCGGTTGCGTTCGTCATCCGCAAGCCCGGCCGCGCGCTCGAAGAGGAAGAGGTCAAGCGTTTCGCACTCGCCCATGCGCCGGCCTATGCGCATCCACGCTTCGTCTTTTTCGTCGACGAATTGCCGCTCGCCTCGACCAACAAGCTCGACCGCGCTGCGTTGAAGCAAATGGCGGCGGAGCGGATGGCGCAAGAGCATGTTTCCCGGGCGCAGCGCAGCACGTAGCGGAGCGAAGTGGTGCGCCGCAGACCCGGGATCGTAACAAACTCTGAGTGTGCGACGATCCCGGACCAGCGGTGCATCACTGCGTGCTGCACCGCATCCGGGATACGCGTCATGCGTCTGACATCCCCGTATTCACCGTCTTCCCCGGCCACTTGCACAGGTCGGCGATGACGCACTTTTCGCAGAGCGGGCGGCGGGCGACGCAGGTATAGCGGCCGTGCAGGATAAGCCAGTGATGGGCGTGCAGCAGATACTTTTCCGGCACGACCTCCATCAGCTTTAATTCCACCTCGAGCGGCGTCTTGCCGACGGCAAGACCGGTGCGGTTGCCGACACGGAAAATGTGAGTGTCGACCGCGATTGTCGGTTCGCCGAAGGCGACGTTGAGCACCACGTTGGCGGTCTTACGGCCGACGCCCGGCAGCGCTTCCAGCGCCTCGCGGTCGCGCGGTACCTTGCCGTCGTGCTTCTCGACCAGCTCTTGCGACAGCGCGACCACGTTCTTGGCTTTGGTGCGGTAGAGCCCGATGGTCTTGATCAGGTCGCGCACTTTCGGTTCGCCGAGCTCAACCATTTTCGCCGGCGCGTCGGCGAGCGCGAACAGCGCCGGCGTCGCTTTGTTGACGCCGGCGTCGGTCGCTTGCGCCGAGAGCACGACCGAGACCAGAAGCGTGAACGGATCGGTGTGTTGCAGCTCGGTATTTGGATTGGGATTGGCGGCGGCGAAGCGGCGGAACGCTTCCTCGATCTCGGCTTTGGTCCATTGCGGCAACGCGCCATGCGTGGCTTTGGCGTCGGCCTTGGCCTGCGCCCTGGCGGGTTTGAGCCGCGCTGCCTTGCCCTTACGGGCGGCCTGCAAACGCTGCTTGATTCGCTTGCGAGCAGTCTTGCTGGTGGTCTTGCGAGTGGGCTTGCCGATGGTTTTGCGCGTCATATTTTCCGTATAATGAGCGCCATGGACAACGACAACGATGCTTTCGCCGAGCCGGCGCTGTTTTCCGCGATTATCACACCGCATCGCTCGCTGACGCCGCGCGGTTTTCTCGCGCTGATGATCTGCCTCGGCGCGATAAGTTTCGTCTCCGGCGTGATCTTCGTGTCGATCGGCGCCTGGCCGGTGTTCGGCTTCTTCGGGCTCGACGTGCTGCTCGTCTATGTCGCGTTCCGCGCCAATTTCCGTGCCGCGCGCGCCTACGAGCAGGTCACCGTCACCCCGTCAGAATTGACCGTGCGCAAAGTCAGCCATCGCGGCGGCGTGCGCGAATTCACGCTCAATCCGCTCTGGGTACGGCTGGAGCGCATCGTGCATCAGGAGTTCGGCATCGAGCGGCTGTTCCTTGTTTCCCATGGAAATCGGCTCGTTATTGCGGGCGCGCTCAATCCCGACGAGAAGGCAAGTTTCGCCAACGCCTTGTCGCAGGCCTTGGGCGAGGCCAAGCGCGGGCCGACTCGGACGGTGATTGAGTGAATTGAGTACGTCATTCCGGGGCGCGGGCGGATGCCCGCGAACCCGGAATCCATAATCACAGGCGGTGGTTATGGATTCCGGCTCTCGCTGCTGAGGCGGCTCGGCCGGAATGACAAATGTCCAGAAATCGGGTGGTTTGCGCGTGCCTTGCGGCCTAGATCGGGAGCAAATGATGGAGGCATCCATGCTGTCACCCGATCGTATCCCCAACCCCATGCCGCTCGCTGAAGCCGCCGCCGACTACGACGTCGTGCGCAAAGCCATCGGCCATATCCGCGGCCATTGGCGT
>DATJTL010000509.1:0-2841 GCA_035503415.1 Xanthobacteraceae bacterium | reverse complement strand
CGCCACGTGACCATGGCTGAAGTTATGGCTGAAGTTGGTATGAGGGCCACGGCTGACGTGGACATGAGGAGCGAAGTGCGGGGCAATGTGCACTCCGCGGCTCACATTAAAATGCGGTGCGAAGTGCGGGCCGCCGCCGCCAATATGCGGTGCAAAGTGCGGGCCGCCCCCACCGTGCGGCACGAACGCGGGATGAACACTGCCACCACCAGGATGACCGCCGGGGTGGCCGCCTGGAGGGGCGCCGTGTCCGCCGGGCTTGTTAGCAGCGAGCGCGGCGCCGACCGTCAAGCCGACGGCCAGCCCCGCCGCACTGATCGCGATTGCAATTGTGGCAACGGATGAGGTGCGCATGACGATTTTCCTCCTCGCAATAAACGCCCCCGGTAAGTGATTTATGTGAGAAACGTGGAGATGCCAGAACAAACGCGGCGCTGGCCTCACCGTTCCCGCGAATTTGAGTCGCAGCGGCAATTCCGTGATGCTGCAACGCACATGCTGCATGTAATTTGGCGCTCGCTCAGTATGCTGCGCCTTGCTATGGATCAAACGCGCTAACTGAATGCGCCACTGATCGGGAATTCCAAATGAAAAAAGGAACGTTCGCTTGGCCGAATGGGCAACGCATCGCGGTGGCGGTGACGGTGATGCTCGAACAATGGTCGGAAGGCAAAGCGCCGCCGTGGGGCGTGCAAGGTACCGGGCTCAAGCCCGGCACGATCGACCGCGGCCGTATTTCTTGGGGCACGTATGGAGGTAAAATCGGCGTCTGGCGGATCATGAATCTCTTGCGCCAGAACGGCGTGCGCGGCACTTTTTGCGTCAACGCCAAGTGCGCCGAAATGTGGCCCGACGCCGCGCGCGCCATCGTCAAATCCGGTCACGACATTGCCGGCCACGGTTATCTGCAAGATCAGTTGCTCGCCTATATGGAGCCGCAGGAAGAAGAAGAGACCATCAAGACGTCGCTCGGCATCCTGGAGAAGATCAGCGGCACGAGGCCGCAAGGCTGGATCAGCCCGGTGCTGGCGTGGACCGAGAACACCAGTGACTTCCTTGCCAACGAAGGCATCGCTTGGCACGGCGACTGGCTCGATATCGACCTGCCACGCGTAAAGACCACCAAACACGGACCGATCGCCTACATCCCGGCGAGCGATTTCACCGACAGCCGCGTCTCCCATGGAAGTCCCGCCGTGCTGTGGGACGTGTACAAGGAGACTTTCGACTATCTCTATCTGCGCGAGGCGCCGGCGTATCTCGGCCTGACGCTGCACTGCCATTTCGGCGGCAGGCCGCTGGTCTGCGCGGTGTTCGACAAGATCCTCAAATATTTCGCGCGCTTCCCCGACGTCTGGTTCGCCTCCCACGGCGAGATCGCGCGCTGGACGCTTGAGCAGAATATCGAAGCGGAAACGCACGCCCGCAGGCTCTCGGCGGGGACCGCGGCTTCATGAGGCTTCGGCTCGCGCATTACCGCAACCGGTTCTCCATGTTCCGCATCTACTACGCGCTCGGCGCCGGACTGATAAAGGGGCACGACATCGCGCTGGACGTGATCGAGGTGCCCGATCCGCCGAGCCGCGAGCTGGAAGAGTGCCTCATTCGCGGCGAGGTCGATCTCGCCAACGTCTACCTGCCGAACTTTCTGGAGCGCCGGCTTGCCGGCGCCCCGATCATCGGCCTGTGCACGGAATGGAAATCGACCGGCAAGGGCAACGGCCTGTTCGCGCGCGCGGGCGAGATCGACGATCCGAGTGAGCTCGCCGGCCGCAAGATCGCCACCCATCAAGGCCGGCACGCCATTCATCAATATCTTCTCAAAAACGCCTACAGCGTCGATCCGGCATCCCTGCAATGGGCGGCGAGCCCGCAGGAGACCCTGCTCGGCGTGCTGCGCCGGCGCGATGCCGACGCCGTAGTGCTGCTCGACCACTTCTTCCATCACGGCGAACAGGCCTCCGAAGTGCGCTGCCTCTACACCGACGGCGACGCCTGGAAGCGGCTGACCGGCTTCGACGAGATGATCAAGCACATCATCGCCGCCAACGAAGGCCTGGTGCGGATCAATCCGCAATTGCGCGAGCCGCTTCTCGCCGCGATCCGCGACTCGTTCGCCTACAGCGAGCGAAACATGGACGAGGTCGCCGACGTGTTCCTCGCCGCCTATGGCGGTGATCGCGAAGCGCTGCTGACCTCGGCGCGCTATCCCCGCATGGAATTTACTTTCACCGAGAACGAGCGCCGATTGGCGCAGCGGCAGATGGATTTGTTCGTCGATGTCGGCCGCCTGCCGCGCAGCGCGCCGATCGCGGAGTGCTTCGCCGTCTGAGAGGCGGCGTAGCGGCGCAAGCGTCTCAGTCGCCCTTTTTCGCCGCCATCAATTGGCGCACGTAATCGAACAACTTCGGCGAGGCTGCCGCGAGCTTGTCGATTGCCTGCTCTATCTGCTCGGCATTGACCGGCTCGACCGGCACTTTCACCCGCGCGGCGTCGGCCAGATAATCCGGATCGCGCGAAGTCGCCATGAACGCGTCCTGCAGTGCCGTGGCCCGATCCCTGGGAATCCCGGGTGGCGCGACGAACGGCCAGGCCATGGAGAGGAGCGGCGTCTCGGTGAACTCGATCAGGTCGCGCGCCGCCTGGTTGGGCGCAAGCTCGCGCGCCGTCGGCACGCCGGGAAATTGCGGATCGCGTTCCTTGCGCGCGTACAGCAGCAAGATGCGGTAGTCGCTGCCGGGCTCGAGCCATTGCGGACGGGTCGCGCGCACCGAGGACAATTCCACCATGCGGCCGGCGATTTCAGCGTTTTCCATGGCGAGGAACAATGCCGCGGAATCG
>DATJTL010000508.1:0-5720 GCA_035503415.1 Xanthobacteraceae bacterium | reverse complement strand
GTCGTCGCCGACGCGGCCTTCGAACAAATTGATGTCGCCGACGAAATCCGCCACCCAGCGCGAGTTCGGCCGCTGGTAGATTTCTTCCGGCGCGGCGACCTGCATGAGCCGGCCGCGATCCATCACGCCGATGCGGTCGGCGACGATCATCGCCTCGCTCTGGTCGTGGGTGACGATGATGAACGTGAGCCCAAGCTGGCGCTGCAGTTCCATCAGCTCGAATCGCGTCGCATCGCGCAGCTTCCTGTCCAGCGCCGCGAGCGGTTCATCGAGCAAAAGCACGCGCGGACGTTTGACCAGGCAGCGCGCCAGCGCCACGCGCTGGCGCTGGCCGCCCGAGAGTTCGTGCGGCTTGCGCCTGCCGAAGCCTTCCAGCTTGACCAGGGCGAGCATGTCGGCGACGCGGCCGGCGATCTCACGCTGGGGCAGCCCCTCCTGCTTGAGGCCGAACGACACGTTGGCCTCAACGGACAAGTGCGGGAACAGCGCGTAGCTCTGGAACATCATGTTGACCGGCCGGCGATGCGGCGGCACCGGCGCGAGGTCGACGCCATCGAGCAGGATGCGGCCGGTCTCCGGCCGTTCGAATCCGGCGATCAGCCGCAGCAGCGTGGTCTTGCCGCAGCCCGAGGGACCCAGCAGTGCAAAAAACTCGCCGGACTGGATATCGAGGGAGAGGTGATCGACCGCCGCGAAGCTGCCAAAGCGCTTGCTCAAGCCTTCGATGCGCAACATCGGGCGCGGATCGCCGTTGGTCGACGCGGGGTTGGTTTTTGTCGGCCTATCCTTCGCTTCGACGGTCTGCATCCATACTCCCGCCGCCCCAGTGTGGCAGTTCGGAAGTCCGCATCATTCTTGCCGCGAACTCATCATGCGGACTTAGCACGGCGTTGATCAGCCGCGCACCAAAATACTCTAGCGCTTTCCTAGCGCATAACAGCATCGAGTGGGAATCGAATTGGCCGCAACGCGGCCGCGGCGTAGCCGGCGCGCAGCCGCCGCGAGACGTCACTCTGCGGCGGACACGGCGATCGGCGAAAGGACGGCGTCGTCGACATCATCGGTCAAGAGCTTACGCGGCTCGGGACCGTAATAATCGCCCAGCCGCACCACCGGCCGCGGCTGCGTCATGATCGAAACCAAGCGGTCATAGATCGCCTTCGCCGAAACCGGCTTGGTCAGGTACTCGTTGACTCCGAGCCGCACCGCCTCGACCACGCGCCAGCGTTCGCAGTGCCCGGTGAGCATGATGATCGGGATATCCGGCATCGGGAACACGCCGGGCGAACGCACGATGCGGACAAGTTCCGCCCCGCTAAGCAACGGCATTTCCCAGTCGAGGATCACGACATCGGGCGCCACCGTGCGGATGGCGTCGAGCGCGGCAATGCCATCGGGCGCCTCGTATATGTCCTTGACGCCGCAATTGACCAGAAGATTGCGGATCATCTTGCGCATGTACTGGTTGTCGTCGACGACCAATACCCACAGCGACTGAATGAGATCTTCGATTTCTTTTTTTGACAGCGTCGGTGTCATGACGTGGCCCGCGGTGAAATCGGAGCTGAAATATGCGGACGCCAAATCGGGTCGCCCGCTGTTATCAGATCACACGCGTCTTGCGGCTTGGTAAAATCGTGTGCGCGATCTGCTGGGATGGCTAGTCAGGCGGCGGCGTGGTGAGCGTTCGGTTAATTGGGAGTCCGCGCCAATGGGCGACACGACGCGCCTAACGAGGATGATTGGGCACGGCCGTCCAGCTTCTGCGGCCTCAACTGATCAGCACCAGTTGGCTCAATCCCGGATCGGTTTCCGGCTTGTAGCTGGAAATCTTGCGCGGCTCGGGGACGTAGTAGTTGCCCTTCTTCACCATCCGTCGCGGCTTGGCGAGGATGGAAACGAGACGAGCGTGCAGTGCCGTGGAAGAGACCGGCTTGAGCAGGAATTCGTTGACGCCGACTTTGACCGCCTCGGTCACGCGCGTACGGTCCGCGAAGGCGGTGAGCATGATGATCGGCACGTCGGGGAACGGAAAGCCGTCGGGCGAGCGCACCTGGCGGACGAACTCCGCCCCGTTGGGGCGCGGCATTTCCCAATCGAGAATGACGACGTCGGGAGCGAACGTACAGATGGCCTCGAGCCCGCTGCGGCCGTCATTGGCCTCGTAGACGGTCTTGATGCCGACCGCTTGCAGCAGCGAGCGTGTCACCTTGCGCATGGTGTGCTCATCGTCGACGACAAGCACTTTCAGTTCAACAAGCTGCTTTTGTATTTGGCTTGCAAGCTTATCCATGATGTTCCTGCAATTGCGGCCGCGGCGGGTAGGCAAATTTCATTCAAATGATGACAACATGGATGCCTAAAACTGGAATGAAACAAACAGATAAAATTTGAGGGAATCTAATTCGTGCGGGCGGATGATCACGCTTTCGCCTGCGTCATGAAGGCATCAAGCGCCGCCCGCTGCCCCGGCGAGAAATGTAAACCCAGTTTCGAGCGGCGCCACAGCACGTCGTCGGCGGTCTGTGCCCACTCCTTATCCATCAAATAGCGCAGTTCGGCGGCAGTGAGATCGGCGCCGAAGCGTTGGCCAAGATCGTCGAGCCGCGCCGCGTTCTTCAATATGTTGTCGATGCGCGTGCCGTAGGCCTGTGTGAGCCGCCGCGCGTGCTCGTCGGTCAGAAACGGCCAGCGCTCCAGCGTGCGCGCGATCAGCGCCTCGATGCCGTCATAGGCGAAGTCGCCGCCCGGCAGGGTTGCCTCCTCCGTCCAGCGCCGCGACCGCGGAAAGAAGTGCGCAAGTTTGTCGAGCGCATCTTCGGCGAGGCGCCGGTAGGTCGTGATCTTGCCGCCATAGACGGCGAGCAGCGGCGCTTCGCCGAACCGCTCGTCGAGAATGAGTGTATAATCGCGGCCGATGTCCTGCGGCTTGCCGGCGCCGTCGTCGTAGAGCGCGCGCACGCCGGCGTAGGCCCACACCACGTCGGCCGCGGTAATCGGGGCGCGGAAATATTCGTTCACCACGCCGCACAGATAATCGATCTCCTCGGCGGTCGGCGTCACCGCGGCCGGTTCGCCGGAAAAGCTGCCGTCGGTCGTACCGATCAGCGTGAAATCGCGCTGGAATGGAATCGCGAATACTACGCGCCGGTCGGCTGCCTGCAGGATGTAGGCGCGGTCGTGATCGTAGAGCTTGCGCACGACGATATGGCTGCCCTTGTCGAGCCGCAGATGCGGCTTCGGCTTGCCGCGCAGTACGCTCTCCGCAACGGTCTCCACCCAGGCGCCGGCGGCATTGACCAGCACCCGCGCGGTTATGACATCGCGTCGGCCGCGAGCATTGAGGATGAGCCGCCAGACGTCGCTCTGCTCGGCGCGCACGCAGCGCGTGCGCGTGCGGATCACCGCCCCGCGCTCGGCGGCGTCGACCGCGTTGAGCACGACAAGGCGCGCATCGTCGGCGAAGCAATCGGAATATTCGTAGCCGTGGCGAAAGGCCGGGCGCAGCGGATGGCCGGCCGCGTCGGTCAATAGATCGACCTCGCTTGTGCGGGGAAGAATTTCGCGCCGGCCGATCCAATCGTAGAGGAGAAGGCCCAGCCGCAGCAGCAGGGCCGAGCGCCGCGCCGCGTTGATCGGCAGCACGAAGCGCAACGGCCTAATGAGATGCGGTGCCGATCGCAGCAGTACCTCGCGCTCGGCGAGCGCACTGCGCACAAGGCGAAACTCGCCGTGCTCCAGATAGCGCAGACCGCCGTGGATCAGTTTCGAGGAGGCCGATGATGTGCCTGACGCGAGGTCGTTCTGCTCGACGAGCACGACCCGCAAGCCGCGGCCGGCGGCGTCGCGGGCGATGCCGGTGCCGTTGATGCCGCCGCCGATGATGGCCAGATCGAAGTCAGCCACGGATTCTCCTTTGGGCGAAGCATAACCAACCTTGTCATCGTCTGCGAAGGCGGGCGATCCAGTATTCGCCGGCGTAAAGCCATGGAATGGTGATTACTGGATGGGCCGCCTTCGCGGGCCATGACAATGCGTAGAAGATAGGCGATGATGTGTTATGGATTTTCGCGATCGTCACGTGGTGATCACCGGCGGCACCGGCGCGCTCGGGACCGCAGTGGTGGAGACGTTGATCGCGGCCGGCGCAACGTGCCATGTGCCGTGTTTCAACGAGGCGGAGGCCCAACGCTTCCGGCTGCGCGACCATAAACAAGTCGCGCTCGTCATCACCGGCAGCCTTGCCGACGAGGCGGCCGTGCGCCGCGCGTACCAGGGTATTCCGCGGCTCTGGGCCTCGATCCACATCGCCGGCGGTTTTGCCGCTGCGCCGCTGCGCGAGACCAGCGTGGCGATCCTGCAGCAGCAACTCGACATGAACTTTGTCAGCTGCGCGCTGTGCTGCCGGGCGGCAATTGCCGCAATGGCAAGCGGAGGCGGCCGCATCGTCAACGTCGCCGCCCGTGCGGCGCTGGAATGGCGGAGCGGTGCCGGCATGGTCGCCTACACGGCGAGTAAGGCGGCTGTGGCCGCGCTCACGGCGGCGCTCGGTGAGGAGGTCGCCAAAGACGGCATCCTGGTCAATGCAGTCGCGCCTTCGATCATGGACACAGGCGCCAATCGGCAGGCGATGCCGAACGCCGATTTTTCGCTCTGGCCGAAAGTCGAGGACGTGGCGGCGACCATCACGTTTCTCGCCTCGCCCGACAATCGTGTCACCCGCGGCGCGGTGGTGCCGGTCTACGGAAAATCCTAATACCCCGGCCACAGTCCCGGCGTTGCAAGTTCAAGCAAATGGCCATCGGGATCGCGAAAGTAAATGCTCTCGCCGCCGCGAGGCCATTTGGTTCGGCCTTCGATCGCGACGCCGGCTTTGGCTAACTGCGTTTCCCAGGCCGGAAGCTCGTCGGCGGCGATCGAGAAAGCAATATGGACCGGCCCGCTTCCGTCATGTGGCGGAATCGTCCCGCCGGGCAATTTCACCGTCTGCAAAGATTGACCGCGCAGGAACAGCAACAGCACGCCGCGCGCGCCGACATCGTAAGCGCATAGGCGTTGATCGCGATAGATGCTGTTGAGGCCCAGCACCAGTTCGTAAAACGGGCAGGCGCGCTCGAATGCATCTACGTAAAGCACCGTTTCGAGCACGCCGAGAAGGGAGGGCATGAGCGGCTCTTTCTTCGTCATTCCGGGGCCGAGCGTCAGCGAGGAACCCGGAATCCATAATCCCGGCGGCTGTGGTTATGGATTCCGGACTTGCCGCGGAGCTTGTCATCGGGCCGGCCACTTCGGGCCGGACCCGTTGGCGGCAATCCGGAATGACGCATTGTCTCTACCCGGAAACCGGGACGATCTCACGCAGTGACGTGCGGACCAGTCGGCTCACCGCGCTTGCGGCCACGACGGCGTGCTGTTGCGCGTAGGCCTCGTGATTGCGCTCGATGTAGTCGAGGTCATAGAGGTAATTGACCATCAGCCCGTACGACTGGCCGAGCGCCCGCTCTGAGGTATCGCCGAGCCAGTTCAGCCGCTCGAGCCGTGCGCCGTTGCCGAGATGAAAACGCGCAACCGCATCGATCGGCAAGCCGCGGCCGTTGCGGCCGCGCATGTAATACCAGGCGGCGGCGCGCAAGAGCGGCTCGCGCACGTTTTCGGCCATTTCCGGCGTGCGCCACCAATCCGCATTGTCGAGCGCGGCGAGCGCCGTGCGGTCGTCCTCG
>DATJTL010000507.1:0-3613 GCA_035503415.1 Xanthobacteraceae bacterium | reverse complement strand
GTCGAGGCTTTCCCAGTAGGTCGCGTGCAGTTCCTCCTCGATGCGCGGGGCCACGCGGCGGCGGTTGTGATAGTGGATTTTCAGTCCGAACGCCTGGGCGCGGCGCGCCACCGCCTGGCCGATACGGCCCATTCCGACGATGCCGAGCCGCCTGCCCCAGATGCGATGGCCGAGCATCCAGGTCGGACTCCAGCCGGTCCAGTCGGCGTTTCCGGTCAGCACGTTGGCGCCCTCCGCCAGCCGCCGCGGCACCGCCAGCACAAGCGCCATCGTCATATCGGCGGTGTCCTCGGTAAGGACGCCGGGCGTGTTGGTGACGGTGATGCCGCGCTGCACCGCGGTCGCCACGTCGATATTGTCGACGCCATTGCCGAAATTGGCGATCAGCCGCAATCGCTCGCCCGACTGGCTGAGCACGGCCCGATCGATGTGATCGGTCACCGTGGGCACGATCACGTCGGCAATCTTGGCGGCCTCGACCAGCGCGGCCTGGCTCATCGGCTTGTCGTCGGCATTGAGGCGCGCGTCGAACAACTCGCGCATGCGCATTTCAATGCTGTCCGGCAGCCGGCGGGTGACCACGACGAGCGGCTTTTTGCCCTGTGCCATCGCCTGCCTCTTGAAGCACGATCCGCAAATCGGCTTTCCGAGAACGCCATGCTCCACCAAAACGCTGGAGCGTCAATGACCTCGAGCACCAATTGCGCCCTGGACGCGGCGCTGAACCTCCCGCCGGCGCAAAAAGTCGCGGAAAGATCGTTGCCGCACCGCCGTTCAGGTCTCCTTAACTCCGCTCGCCGAAACTCAATCTTCGGGACGCGGGTCATCGATTGCTGTCTCTACCAGATGGGCCGCGCTCTCACCAAGCGGGCCGGGACTTCCCGGCCTCATTGCATATCGAACTAGCGTCGGGGCATGTCGCGGCGATATTGCGGCATGGGAGGCTGATGATCGCGTGGATCCGGGCCGCTTTGGCGGCTCTGCTCACATTCGCATCCGCGGTCGGCCCGACACACGCGGGCAACGAACCCGCGACCAGCGGCCTGCCGGTTCCGCGCTTCGTCAGCATCAAGGCTGATCGGGTCAACGTGCGCGGCGGTCCCGACAAGGATCACGACGTTTCCTTCATTTTCACCCGCGTCGGCTGGCCGGTGGAGATTACCGCCGAGTTCGAGAACTGGCGGCGCATCCGCGATTCCGACGGCTCCGAAGGCTGGGTCTATCACTCGCTGCTGTCGGGCAAGCGCACCGCATCGGTGCAATTAAAGCAGAAGACCGATCTCGCCCCGCTCTACGCCAAGCCGGACGACAAGAGCCCGGTGCTGGCCAAGCTCGAGGTCGGCGTGCTCGGCACCGTCAAGAGCTGCAACGGCAACTGGTGCCACCTCGTCGGCCAGAACTTCGACGGCTGGATCGTGCAGGACGATCTGTGGGGCGTCTATCCCAACGAGAAGATCGAGTGAGTTTTGTCGTCACCCGCGAAGGCAGGTGACCCAGTAATCGCGGTGCGGCAGGCCGTGCGATTAATTCGATAGGTGTTGTGGATACTGGATGGCCCGCATGCGCGGGCCACGACAACTCGGACGTTCAGCGCTTGCGCCGAAGCCGGACCACCACGTCGATGCGGGCGATCTCGTAACCCTCGGGCGGCGTCGGCGCCTTGCCGACGACAACGTCGTTCGCCGGGATGTCGAGAAGGTCGTTTTCGTCTTCGACGAAAAAGTGATGGTGTTGGGAATTGTTGGTGTCGAAATAGGCCTTCGAGCCGTCGACCGCGACCTGGCGCAGTAACCCAACTTCCGTGAACTGGTGCAGCGTGTTGTAGACGGTCGCGAGCGAAACCGGCACTTTCGCGTGGGTCGCTTCCTCGTAAAGCATTTCCGCCGTCACATGGCGGTCGCCCTTGGCGAAAAGAATCCAGCCCAGAGCCATGCGCTGCCGTGTCGGGCGCAGGCCTACTTTGCGAAGCTTCGACTTGACGTCGTGCCAGGGGCAGCCGGTGAGGTCGCCGCGCATTGGCGCGAGCGGCGGGTAGGAAGTCCCGATAGCGGTTGGACGCGACTGTGTCATTCCTGCACCAGCACCCCTTTTGGCGGGGCTTTCGAAGTTCGTTACAAGTGAAACATTATACGCCGCACGGCGCCGGCTGCAACAGCCCCGCCGTCCGCCCGCCGCCGGTTTCCCACCGCGGCGAGGCAGGGGTGCGGGGATGCGGCTTTGCCGCTTTCGCCCCATATGTTAGGGAGTCACGGACTGCCCGTCGGGGGGCGCCGGGCGGAGATGGCTTGTATGCAGGAACGCCGTTCAAACTTCGAATACGAGGATCTACTGGCTTGCGGCCGCGGCGAACTATTCGCCGAGGGGCCGCAACTGCCGCTACCACCCATGCTGATGTTCGATCGCATCGCCGAAATCGCGGAAGTAGGCGGCGAATACGGCAAGGGCTTGGTGCGCGCGGTCCTCGAACTTAAGCCGGACCTCTGGTTCTTCCCTTGCCACTTCAAGGGCGACCCGGTGATGCCGGGGTGCCTTGGTCTCGATGCGCTGTGGCAATTGCTCGGCTTTTTCCTCGGCTGGGTCGGGGCGGCCGGCAAAGGCCGCGCGCTCGGCATGGGCGAGATCAAGTTTTCCGGCCAGGTGCTGCCGTCGATGAAGAACATCGTCTACGGCATCGACATCAAGCGCGTGATGCGTTCGAAGCTTGTGCTCGGCATCGCTGACGGCTGGCTCTCCGCCGATGGCAACGTGATCTACCGGGCGCTCGATCTCAAAGTGGGCCTGTTTCAGAATACCGCGCCGCAGGCGAGCGGCGCCTGAGCACGATCCGAAAATTAGTGAGGGTTTTTCGGAGCAGATCGTGCCGACGCGAAAATCTAGTGGTTCGATTCTGACATTCGCATCCGGGTCCGGCGGCCTCCTATGCGAATGTTGGAATCAAAAGACCACTGGCAAATGAACAAAAGCGGGACGAGGCAACAATGAAGCGCGTGGTCGTCACCGGGATGGGCATCGTCTCATCCATCGGCAACAACACGCAGGAAGTGCTGGCTTCGCTGCGTGAAGCCAAATCCGGCATCGTCCGCGCCGACAAATATGCCGAGCTTGGATTTCGGTCGCAGGTCCACGGCGCTCCGACGCTCGACGCGAGCGCGGCCGTGGATCGCCGCGCCATGCGTTTCTTGGGCGGGGGCGCCGCCTGGAACCATGTGGCGATGGAACAGGCGATCCGCGATTCCGGCCTCGAACCGGACGAGGTATCCAACGAGCGCACCGGCCTCATCATGGGCTCCGGCGGCCCGTCAACGCGCACCATCGTCGAGAGCGCCGATATCGCGCGGTCGAAGGGGCCGAAGCGGGTCGGCCCGTTCGCGGTGCCCAAGGCGATGTCGTCCACCGCCTCGGCGACGCTGTCGACCTGGTTCAAGATCAAGGGCGTGAACTATTCGATCTCGTCGGCCTGCGCGACGTCGAATCATTGCATCGGCAATGCGTTCGAAACCATCCAGGTGGGCAAGCAGGACATCGTGTTCGCCGGCGGTTGCGAGGAGTTGGATTGGACCCTCTCGGTCCTGTTCGACGCCATGGGCGCGATGTCGTCCGGCTTCAACCAGAC
>DATJTL010000506.1:0-4635 GCA_035503415.1 Xanthobacteraceae bacterium | reverse complement strand
GCGCTTTCTCTCCGCCGAGACGCCGCGTTCGGGCCAGCAGGCAGCGCTCGGCAACGATCTGCGCGAACTGATGGATGCGCTTTCCATCGAGCGCGCGCTGCTCGCCGGCTACGATTGGGGCGGCCGCGCGGCTTGCATCGTAGCGGCGCTGTGGCCGCAGCGCGTGCGCGGCCTCGTCACCGTCAACGGCTACAATATCCAGGACATCGCCGGCTCGGTTCATCCAGTCGCGCCGGCGCAGGAACACCGCTTCTGGTACCAGTATTATTTTCACAGCGAACGCGGGCGCACCGGCCTGCAGCAAAACCGCCGCGCGCTCGCCCGTTACATCTGGCAAATCTGGTCGCCGAACTGGACGTTCGACGAGGCGACGTTTGAGCGCAGCGCGGTCTCGTTCGACAATCCCGACTTTGTCGCGGTGACGATCCAGTCTTACCGGCACCGCTTCGGCTACGCGCCGGGCGATCCGGCGCTGGAACCGATCGAACAGAGACTGGCGGCGCGGCCGAAGATTGCGGTGCCGACGATCGCGCTGCAGGGCGATGCCGACGGCACCATGAGCCCGGAAGGATCGGAGAAACACGCCGCATTCTTCACCGGGCCGTACACGCGCCGCGTGCTGCCGCGGGTCGGCCACAACCCGCCACAGGAATCCCCGCAGTCGTTTACCGACGCAGTGCTGGAATTGCTGGCAAGAAATAGCCAAAATCCGGCGCCTACAAAAAGTTAACCCTTGCGGCGGTTCCAGCAAGTTAATTCAACGCATTGAGTATCCTTTTACCGACCGTTGGTTAGATGGGTGCAAGGCCGTGAGCGTCAGACTTGTCCTGGTTGCCGCCTGTGCCCTCGTCGATGCCGACGGCCGCGTGCTGCTTGCACAGCGCCCGCAGGGAAAATCGATGGCGGGCCTCTGGGAGTTTCCGGGCGGCAAGGTCGAGCCGGGCGAGCGGCCGGAACAAAGTTTGATCCGCGAGTTGGAAGAGGAGCTCGGAATCGTCGTCAAGGAGGAGTGCCTCGCGCCACTGACCTTCGCGAGCCACCTTTATCCCGACTTCCACCTGCTCATGCCGCTCTATGTCTGCCGGCGCTGGGAAGGCTTCGTCGAAGCGCGGGAGAAGCAAGGGCTCAAGTGGGTGCGGCCGAGCGAGTTGCGCAACTATCCGATGCCGCCTGCCGACGAGCCGCTGATCCCCCACCTCACGGCGTTGTTGTGACCGAAAGCCAAGGGCGACAAGTCATGTCCAAGCTTGCCATGTTCGATCGTGCGCGCCGAGCGATCAGCGAAAAATCCGTCCGCCGCTTCCTGCGCGACGAGAGCGGCGCCACCTCGATCGAATACGCGATCATCGCGTCGGGCATTGCGGTCGCCATCGCCGCCACGATCGTGAGCCTCGGTTCAAGCGTCAAGGGGATGTACAGCAACGTGCTGACGTCCATGAAGTAGCTGGGCTAGGTACGACCCGCCTTCTCTCCCGTCGAAATCTCCTGCGTGCCGAGCGCGTCGGCGAGCCGCGCCTGTGCCGAGCCTGGCCGCAACGGCTGCTGCTGGCTTTCATGCGGCGCCCAGCCCGACAGCCAGACGATCTCGAACGTGACGCGCACACGCCCGTCGGCGTCCGCAAAGCGCTGCTGATAGATTTCGGCCATGCGCATCAGCGTGGCGCGCCGCAGCGGCGTGCGGCGGCGCGCAACAAGCGCATTTGTCGCGCCCATGCGGCGAAGCTCATGCATCAGCGCAAATGGCGTGGCATAGCGCAAAGTGTAGCGGTCGCTGTCCGTCACCGGCAGCGCAAAACCGGCCCGCTGCAACAGATCGCCGAGCCCGCGCACATCGGCGAACGGCGCAACGTGCGGCGAGACGCCGCCTTCGATCTCGCTTTCGGCTTCGGCAAACGATTGCCGCAACTCGGTCAGTGTGTCGCCGCCCGCGAGCGCCGCAAGCAGCAACCCGTCCGGTCTGAGCGCGCGACGGATTTGTATGAGCGTCCCCGGCAGGTCGTTGGCAAATTGCAACGCCAGCGCCGAGACGACAAGATCGAGGCAAGCGTTAGCGAACGGCAGTGCCTCAACGTCGGCGGCGACGAATTTGATATTTGTTTGTTCGGGCGCCGTGCGAGACGCGGCGAGCGTGTCCGCCGCCACGATCGTGCCGATCGAGCCGAGCCCGGCAAGCCGCATGCTGACGGCCCCGCCAGGTGTGCCGAGATCGACGGCACACTCAAAACGCCGCAACACCGCGGCAAGCCGCTCGGCGAAGTCTTGCGCCACGCGGTCGAGCAAGAATGTCGCCGGTCCCAGTGCTTCGGCGCGGCGGCGGCGGCGGCGAAGGAGCGCCCGGTCAAAGATCGTCTGGCTCGACGGTTGCGGGGTTTCAGTCATCGCCTGATTGTCTCACGTCTCGTTGTCCTACGTCTTGCCGCCGCCCACGACGCCGCTTCGGCCGATGACAATACTCGCCCGGGGGGTTACCGTATCGGCATGTCGGCTTCGGCGAACTTCGCTGTTCCCGCGCGGGTGAGACGGGTGGCGGACGCCGCGTGCACCTTCTTGCGCGCGGTGCTCGATGTCGCTCTGCCGCAGCTATGCGCGGCCTGCCGCGAGCCGGTCGAAGGCAGGGGGCTGTGCCCGTCGTGCTGGTCGAAGCTCTCCTTCATCACCCGTCCCTATTGCGAGCGGCTTGGCATCCCGTTCGTGTACGATCCCGGCCCGGGCGTGCTGTCAATGCAGGCCATCGCCGATCCGCCCGCCTACAACCGCGCGCGCGCCGCGGTGCGCTTCGATCAAATTTCCCGCGCCCTGGTGCATGCTCTTAAATATGGCGACCGGCTCGATCTGGCGCCGATGATGGGGCGCTGGGTCAGCCATGCCGGCCGCGAGCTTCTCGCCGAGGCTGACGCGCTCGTGCCGGTGCCGCTGCACTGGCGCCGGCAATGGTCCCGGCGCTTCAACCAATCGGCCATGCTCGCCGCCGCCATTTCGGCCGAAAGCGGGGTGCCGATCGCCGCCCAAGCGCTCAAACGGGTCAAGGCCACCGCTCAGCAGGTCGGACTGTCGCGCAGCGAACGCGCCACCAACGTGCAAGGTGCCTTCAAGGTCTTGGCGGAAGGACGCGCGGCAGTGGCGGGGCGGCGGCTTATTCTGGTCGACGACGTCCTTACGTCCGGTGCCACCGTCGAGGGTTGCGCACGCGCGCTCTTGCGTGCCGGCGCCGCCAATGTCGATGTGCTGACGTTCGCCAGGGTTGCCGACCCGGTGTGAACCTCCATATAAACAGGCTGACAGAAACCTCATCATCATGGCCGACGTTGATATCTATACAATCCGTTACTGCCCTTATTGCCAGGACGCGAAGGAACTGCTTTCCCGCAAAGGCGTCGAGTTCAACGAAATCGACGCCAGCGCAGACCGGGAGATACGCAAACAGATGATCGAGCGCGCCAACGGTCGCAGCACCTTTCCGCAGATTTTCATCGGCGCGATCCATGTTGGCGGCTGCGACGATCTCTACGCGCTTGAAGAGGCGGGCAAGCTCGATCCGCTGCTCGCGAAGGTGAAGGAAGAGCCGGCATGAGTGCGGCGAAGAATTCGGTGTTCAAGGTCGGTCTTATCGGCATGCGGTCGGGCCGCGATCCGCAAACCAATCTCGATGCCGTGCTGGCTGCGATCGACCAGGCCAAGCGCGCCGGCGTCGATTACGTGCAGACGCCGGAGATGACAAATATTCTGGAAAGCAAGCGCGACCGCCTGTTCGCCAACATCGTCGCCGACGAGAACGATCCCACATTGGCGACCTTGCGCGAGGTCGCACGCAAGCTTTCGATCTACGTCCATATCGGCTCGCTCGCCATCAAGGCGTCGCCGGACAAGGCGGTGAACCGCTCTTTCCTCATCGACCGCAAGGGCGACATCGTCGCCCGCTACGACAAGATCCACATGTTCGACGTCGACCTTGCCGGCGGCGAGAGCTATCGCGAATCCAACACCTATCGCGCCGGGGATCTCGCCGTGGTCGCCGACCTGCCCTGGGGCAGGCTCGGGCTTACCGTCTGCTACGACCTGCGCTTCCCTGCGCTCTATCGGGCGCTCGCCGAGGCCGGCGCGTCGTTCCTCTCGATCCCCTCCGCCTTCACCCAGCAGACCGGCGAGGCGCACTGGCACGTGCTGCTGCGCGCGCGGGCGATCGAGAACGGATGCTTCGTGTTCGCATCCGCGCAAGGCGGCAAGCACGAATGTGGTCGCGAGACCTTCGGCCATTCGCTCATCATCGACCCGTGGGGCCGCATTCTCGCCGAAGGTGGAAGCGAGCCGGGCGTCGTGATTGCCGAGGTTGATCCGGCCGAGGTCGCCGCCGCGCGGGCGAGGATTCCGTCGCTACATCATGGACGCCGCTTCGAACTGGTCGAGCCGATGGCCGAGCCGACCTATCTGCACGCGGTGCGGGGCGCCTGAATGATCCGCTACACGCTCCATTGCGCCAAGAGCCACGAGTTCGAGAGCTGGTTTCAGAACTCAGCCGCCTTCGACAAGCAGAAAAAGCGCGGATTGGTGACCTGTCCGGTCTGCGGCTCCGCCAAGGTGGAAAAGGCGATCATGGCGCCGCGGCTGGCGCGCGCCGAGACGAACGAACTCGCCAAA
>DATJTL010000505.1:0-4874 GCA_035503415.1 Xanthobacteraceae bacterium | reverse complement strand
GAAAACCCTTCAATCGTATCATTGAGGGAAGGCGATGCGGCTGTGCGGCATCGCTAAGCGCCGGACCGATCGATTTCTCAAGATCACTGCGCTGCGTCGTGTCCGAAGGATTGAAGGTGTCGCCGAGTATGTTCCGGGCCGAATCGAAGGCATTCGCTTTCTTCGTTTCGAAATGATCGACGATCTCTGTCAGGATTTCGTCGATCGTCTCGGCGTCCGATGGCGACGGGACTACCCTTGGAGGGGTCAAATCCGAATGCGGTTCTAGTTCTTTCTCAAAATCGATCTTCGTTGTTTCGTAGTGGCGGTCGATTTGGTGTTTCTCTTCCGTTTTTGCTTTCGCGAATTCCTTGATCTTATTTATCGCGCGCTGGGCATGGCCCGCGAGGTCAATCAATGCGGAAAGGCCGGTGAGCTGGGCAACGGCGCGCCCAAGCTCGGACTCATGCCCAACCTTAATAAGAGGAAGTAGCCCAGGCATGACGGCGCCAATGCGCACCGCGATTGGATCAATACCGAGTACCGTGAGGTCGGGTGGGGTTTCCTCCAATCTGCCTTGAGCAGTGCGCCGCTGGGATCGTCGGACAGACGGCAGCGTCCTCCCTGTTTCATCGGCAAAAGTCAGTTCTACCCACGTATCGGCCGGTACCCAATTGTGGTCTGGCCGATATTGCGCAACATCAGGAATAGGCGTGACTGGTGTGAGTCGATGAGTGGTGGGCTCTTGGTCAGCTTCCATTCCAGCGACCAAGCACTCAAATTCATCGTTGACGCTTTCCGGCTCACGTTGAGCGCGAAGGATTTCGCCAGTGAGGGTCCAAATGATCGCGTTTGCTAGTGACGTTTTTCCCGAGCCGTTACGGCCTTCAAAAAGCGTGATGGGTGCTGAAAACTCAAAAACGTAATCTGCTGGTGGCGATAGGGGCGTACCAAATTTGTGGAGTCCAGCGAAGCGATGTGCCTGAAGCCTTATGAGCTTAAGCCGCCGTTCGCTAGCGTTGGCGGGCCGAGCCGGCAGTGCTGCTAATTCGGGCGGCGCCACCTGAATAGCATCGACCATCTGCTCGCCGTGCGCCGCAGTGACATTCGCGGACCAATTATTGGCCCCGCGTTTTCGATACCATTCTAGGGCACTTCTGGCGTGCTCATCGGACAACAGGAAAGTAACGCCGCCGCCAACTGATACCGCGCGCCCGCTGACCAGATCGGCAAGCAGGGACTCCAGGGTGTGAAGGTGGAGGGGTCTTGGCGTTGAGTCAGCCATTTCCTCTCATCCCGGTAGGTGACGAGTGCGCATGCTAATCAAAGCGACAGGAAACGAGATTTGTCTGAGGCGGTTGCCACAACCATAGGATTGAGGCGAGAAATGATCAACTAGGCATCCATCAGTTCTGAGATGCCGGACTTGTCCGGAGTTTTGACCGATTGGGCCACACATTCGATCGCTGGCAAACCGAGTGCCTTGGCGACGGGCGTATCGGCATATATTTAGTTGAAATTGCGCTAGAAGCTCTGCTTCGCCACGGGTGATGCGGCAACGTCGCTATCCCCGCTTGGTCTTGATCTCATTGAACTTGGCGAGTGCTTTTTCAAAGTTATTGTTGAACAGCCACATCGCATCGAGGATTTCGCGAAACGATGCCGACGTTCGCGCGCGATCGGTGTGACCGAACGCGAAGATGCTGTTGTTGCGCAAATATCCCATGATCCGTGGGTCGGAAATTTTGTAGGTCAGCAAGCTGCCTGAATTGAGAGCGGCCCTGGTAGGGGTCGGGATAATCTGGATCAGCTCGAAAAACTTCATCTGGTCGATCGGGTCCGGCAATGCCTTGGCGATCGCGGGGATCTGCGGGAACAGCGCCGCATGGGCGCTCATGAGGCCGTCCCGCACGGCGGTCCAGTGATTGAAGCGGTGATCGATAGTACGAGCCCTGGCCTCTTCGGTGGCGTCGCGGGCGATCAGCGCCGGATCAAAGGCGGCGATTGTCGGCTTGATCGCCGCCCATTTTTTCTGTCCGTTTCGATCTTCGGACACGCCCGTTTGCAGGCTCCCCATGTATTTATCCGACCGCGCGTTGCCGACGTTCTGTCGGCCGCCGGTTTCGGCAAAGAAAATGCCCAGGCCGATGCGCCCGGCCAGTTCGGTATTTGCCGCATCGAGGCCTTTGGCGCGCGCGATGGCGGTTGCCAGGTCGAAAACATCCTCAAACGGCGTATCCGACTTTTGCGCGTAGGCGGGCGGCGCTTCCATGATGCGGAAGAGACTGAGATACTCTTCGATGAGCGGCTCGGTGTCGGCGTCAAAGTATGCGGGGGGAAGTCCGAACTTGTTGGGCCCGCCAATTCGCGACGGTATAGCGTCGGTAAGGTCTTTGTAGGCGCTCATCATCGCGACGCGGGCGAGATAAAGCGCTTGCCCCGGCGTGGGCGGCAGGGGTTGCTTGGCATCGATCTGCGCGCGCCGCTCGCGCAGGATCGCCTCGAATTGGCTCACCGCATTGTTGTAGGCATCAAGCGCCTGCGACTGCGATGGCGTGAGCGGCGCCGGCTGAGCGTTCGCGGCGCACGTCAATACGAGTGCGAGCGCCAGCGCCGACGCGATCGCAAAGACGTTCTGTTTCATCAGGAACAAGGCACTCCTGTGTAAATGGCAATATGGGCGTCGCGGGCGGGGGGCCTCAAGCCCCTCGCGGGGAACCAATCAGTTAAAGCCCGCGTTGGTGACCCAAAAAGTCCTGTCCAAAAAGTCCTGTGCCGTGAAGCTTCTCCTCGTCACGTTGCTGGTTGCCGTCGGATTGTCGCTTGGGAGCAGCCATGCGTCATCTGCGACGCCTGACCAGCTGCTCCAAAGCTGTCAGGCGGTGGTCAAGGCGGCCGGTGGTGCGAAGAGCGCGACCGTCGAGATTCCGGCCGCGGGGCTTGCCTGCTGGTATTATATGGCGGCCGTTCAGAACATGTCCGTGGTCGTCGACCAGCACGGAGAGCATCTCCTCGGCGTCTGCGCACCGGAGGGCACGACCTTGACACAATATGTGCGCGTCTTTGCCCAATACGCCCAGCGCCACCCGGAGCAGAGCACGGACAACGACGCCGCGCTTGCCTTGCGCGCGCTCGTTGAAGCGTTCCCTTGCTGAGCGCGCCGGCCACCCCCAATTCATTCAAGCCAGTTCATTCAAAACAGTTCGTACAAGTCGCTGAAGAACGAGAGCTTCGCCGGCTCAAGCTTGACGCCGTAGTCGCGCGCGAACGGCTCGATCCATTCCACGCCGAAAAGCTCGTCAATGTCGCTCGTGACCGCTTCGAGATCGAGATAACGATCGCCGCGGCCGGCATGGCCGCAATCGATGAAGCCGAGATTGCCGTGATCGTCGATCAGGAGGTTGTCGAGTTTGGCGTCACCATGGACGAGAACGATGTCTTGTGGGCGCGGAGTGGTCACCGCTAGCTGCTCATAGATGGCTTGCGGCGAACGCCCGCGATTGCGCTCGGCAAAGTGCTCGCCTGTAACGCTGCCATCCTCGATCATCTCGCGCGCCCGCTCCAGCCGGATCGCGGTGGTTTCGTCAAACGGGCAATCGGCAATCGCAATTTCATGAAGCGCGCGCAGGCCTTGCGCCAAATGCCGGACCACATGCGCGGTGGGCTGGCGGAGGCGCTGCGGATGCGCGCCGGGTAGCGCCGTCATCAGCACGGCGCCGCAGCGGCCGTCATCGAAAACCCGAACGATTTCGGGCACGCTTACGCCCCTACCGGATAGCCACCTGGTGCGTTCAAGTTCGCTGCGAAAATCGGTCAGGCCGTCCGTCTGCCAAACCTTGAGATAAAACTCATTCGGGGCGGTCCCGCGCAAGCGATAAAGGCGCGCGCCACTCATTCCCTCTCGAACCAATTCGAAATGAAAGCCGCGAAGCTCGCGCTGCCAGCTTCTTGGCAGGGAGGGAGCAAAATCACCGGGCTGCATCATTTGAAGCACCGAATTGAATTTAGCCCGTAAATTCCGTCAAATCCCTTTATCAGGGTGCGCGCGAGCGCATGCGCGCCGCAAGAGGGCTTTACGATGAGATTTGCCAAAATTCTAAAACGCCTGCGTGGTTCGCTTGAGGATTCCGCCGGCACCATCGTCTTCGGCATGGAAGACGGCACGGTGTCGATTTTCGGTCTGATCTTCGGCGTCGCCGCCACAACCAACAACGCCGGCACGGTGCTGATCGCCGGCGCCTCCGGCGCGGTGGCGGCGGCGGTGTCGATGATGGCCGGAGTCTTTCTCGACCTTGAGACGACGCGCGATGAGATGAAGGCAAAGCGCGCCGCGCTCGAATCGGCACTTGCCGCCGACGCCGCCTCGATTTGCGCCGAGCTTCCCGGCCAGTTGGCGACGGCGGGGCTGACGCAACGGCAATCGGCCGCGCTGACCGGGGCGGTACGGAACGATCGCGAGGCTCTCGACGGGCTTCTGCTGGCGCTGCATGGGTCGCCGGACGCGCCGGCAAGCCCCTGGCAGCAGGCGCTGTGGATGCTGATCGCCGATTTCGCCGCGGCCGCGGTGCCGATCCTGCCGTTCGTATTCCTTGCGGTGCCGCAGGCGCGGATCGTTTCCGCGGTGGTCACGATAGCCCTATTGGTCGGGCTCGGCGTCGGCCGCGGACGGATCGCGGGAAGCGCCGTTGCGCGCACGATCGTGGAGACAGTCTGCGTGGGTATTGCGGCCGCGCTGGCGGGCGTCGCCATCAGCGTGCTGATCGATCGCACGTTCACCGGATAGTGAGGGAAAACGATTCGGTTTTTCCCGTCCTTCTCGGCCAAAACGGGCGCCGTTCCGCCGTTGGGATGGCGGGCAAATCCAGATTTGGCCGCATTGTAAATGCTACCATAGG
>DATJTL010000504.1:0-3548 GCA_035503415.1 Xanthobacteraceae bacterium | reverse complement strand
GACGTCGCCGTCGCCGGCAAGTACGATGGGGTGGCCATGGGCGATCACCGCTTCGAGGCCATCGGCGACGCCCCTGCAGAAATCGTCGAGCCGGCGGAACGTCGCCGAGCCGCGCCAGGGCACGAAGATCGCCACCGGACTCTCGCCGCTGCCGAGGTCGAGCCGCTTGAGCGCGGCCTTGATCGAAGCCGATACTGCGGCGGAATCGATAGTCTCTTCGCCGAGCGAAAAATTCGGCGCGATCACCGGCACGTTGCGCAGCGGCAGCGTCGTCAGCGGCCAGACGAAGATGGTCGAGCCGGACACCTGCATGGTGTATTGCGAGGCGCCGATGACGGTGGCGCGAATGCGCGCTTCGGGGCGGGCGAGTTCGGGTCCCCAGTCCTTCAGGCGGGCGCGCACTTCGGCGGCAAGCTGCGGGCCGAGGTCGCCGAACGCCTTGGCTTCGCCGCCGTAAATGTATTCCGACACGCCGCCGGAAAAGCTCACGTCGCAGAGCGTGCCGCGCCAATTGAGCGGATCGAGCCGCAACAACTCGGCGCCGCCGGCGCGCGGCGAGCGGCCCTCCATGGCTTCGAACAATCTGTCCGTCATGCGGGTGGCGAGCGCTTTGGCCTGATCGTCGGAGAGCTGAAATCCAAGATCGAGTTTGAGGCCGAGCTCGGCGCCGAAACGTCGGCCGGCTTCCTCGAGGCGCACGATGCGCCTATCGCCGTCGAGCACGACAAGGCGCGCGCCGACATCGACGGCGGTGACGTCGAGCACCTTGCCGTCGGCGCACACCGCAATCTTCGAGGTGCCGCCGCCGATATCGACGTTCATCACCGGCGCATTGCTTTTAATCGAGCGCGCCGCCGCGCCGGAGCCGTACGCCGCCATCACGGTTTCCAGCGAGTCGCCGGCGCTGACCGCGACCATCTTGCCGGTCTGCGCGGCGAACAGTTCGCCGATCGCGCGGGCGTTACGGCGGCGCACGGCGACGCCGGTCAGGATCAGCGCGCCGGTGTCGATCTCGTCGGGATCGACCTTGGCGTCCTTGTATTGGCGTTCGATGAAGGCGCCGAGCGCCGCGGCGTCGATCGTTTCTTCGTCCGAATAGGGCGTGAGCAGAATGTCGGACTGGTAGAAGCTTTCCCGCTCGGTGACCACGTAGCGGCTGTCGAGCCGCTCAAGCACGATGCGCGAGAACACCAGGTGCGAGGTCGACGAGCCGATGTCGACGCCGACCGAGAGCACGCACAGCTCGTCTTCCTCGCCGAATGTTCGCCCGGTCGAGGAAAAGAAAATGCGGCCGCCCTGGGCTTCTTCTTCGGTCATGTGCTCCGTCCCGTCATCGTCCGCGCATGCGGACGATCCAGTAGTCACCGGCAGTCAGTTGAATTCGATGCACGCCCCGCAACACGAGTGCGTACTGGATGCCCCGCCTGCGCGGGGCATGACAACGTTGAGGTGATGGACCGCTCGCTCATTCCTGCGGCAACAGTCCGCGATAGTCGCGCTCGTAATATTCCGACCGCATGCGGTTTTCGGCGCCCTCGCGCTGCATGCGCTCTGTGTATTCTTTCCGCAGGAACGGATCCTCCATGTAGTAGGGGATGGCGGTGCCGCCTTCGGGAATATCCATTGCGGTGTAATCGGTGTGCTTTTCGCCGGGCGGGCCGGGCTCGCGGCCGGGATTGTGCGGGCCGAACCAGGCGGTCAGCCGGAACGCCTCCTTCGAGGCGCCGAAATGCTGATGATACCAGCGCGCGCCGCCGGGCGCCGCCGATACCATGCCGACCGGCTCATAATCGACGCGCTTGACCTCGGCTTCCTTGCCATCCTTCCAGGGCGTGAGACCGAGCCGCTCCGGCCAGGTATAGGTGTAGCCCTTGCCCTTGATGCAGATCAGCACGGCGGCGGAGGTGTGTGCGTGCGCCTTCGAATAGTGCCCGTTCTCGTGTTGGCCGATCCACAGATAGAAGGTGTTGCCGGTCATGAACGGCTCGACACGCCGCCAGCCGGGCGAGCGGCGGTTGTCGAGCGGCAGGTCGCAATTGACGATGTCGGGAATGAAGTTGGTGCGCCGCATGGCGAGCCCGCGTACCGGATCGGGCTCGATGTCGTCCTTGTATTTGTAGAAGTCGTCGGCGCCGGAGAAGCGGTCGCGGAACTGATACGGGCAGTTGAAGATCGCATCGGTGTTGTTGATCAGATTCATCAGGTTCGGCGCGGTGGTGCCGCCGAGCAGCAGCGCCGGCGAGGAGCTGGCGTTGACGATCCGGTGCATGGCGTTGACCGGAATCGAGAACATCGAGCCCTTCTGCCATTCGAAGATGTGCCGCTTGCTGTCGCCTTCAAGCCAGACCTCGGTCGAGCCGCGGCCTTCAACGACGAGATAGATTTCCTCGTACATGTGCTTCTCGGCGTTGAGCGCGCCGGCACCCGGCACCTCGACGACGTAGGAGCCCCACTTGCCCTCGGTGCCGTGCAGCTGAATGTAGGTGCCGCGGCCGCCCATGCGCTTCCACGGTTGCAGCGGCAGGTTCTGCACCTTGCTGACCCCGATGTCGCGGTAGATCGGAATCTCCTCGGATTCCATGAACAGGTCGTAAGGGGTCTTAGGCCGATTGAACTTGCCGAAACCGGCGCGCTTGAATCCCGAAGGCTCGTGCCAATGGACCTGGCCGGTGATCTCGTGCATGGCGGGGCTCCTTAAGATAAGGCGACAAAGAAAGTCGCTTCCCCGCGGCGCCAGAGTTGCGCCCGTCGCGATCCTTACTGTCGCTTGTTTGCGCGAATTATCACTCCATGTACAATGCGCCCCCACCCAATGCAACGGGCGCTGCAGCGCGCAGCCGAGGCGGCGGAGCGGCGCAGGCCGCCGCAGGAGGAATAGCAGATATGCCGATGAACAAGCCCCATCTTGAGTTTCATAAGATCGACATGGCGCAGGGCTGGGTGACGCCGCCGGGCTATCCCGCCGGCATCCAGCAGAAAATCCTCGCCAGCGACCTTGACGAGACGCGCAAGATGGGCAGCCGCACGCGGCTTCTGCGCTTTGCCCCGGGCGTCTATACGACGGCGCCGTTCGTGCACGACCATTGGGAAGAAGTGTATCTGGTGTCGGGCGATCTTGTTGTTGGCAACGACGACAAGGGCAGGGGCGGTGAGCCGTTCGAGGCGCCGACCTACGCGTGCCGGCCGCCGGGGGCTTATCACGGCCCGTTCAAATCCGAACGCGGCTGCCTGCTCTACGAGATCCATTATTACGACGAGAGCAAAAAGGCGTGACTGTCATCGTCCGCGCATGCGGACGATCCAGTAATCACAGTGCGCTAGCCGAACGTGCAGTCAGAATAAACGGCACCATCGAGTACTGGATGCTCCGCCTTCGCGGAGCATGACAGCAAGGGAGAATCTTGAAGCCCATGCCCGCCCCCGACCAAACAAAGCCCATGATGCGGTCCTATCTCGCCGCCCGCAAGGAGTTCGCCGCAGGCGCTCGCACGCCGCGGCAATTCCTCGAAGACTCGCTGTCGTTGCTTGAGCAATGGGAGCCGCGCATC
>DATJTL010000503.1:0-25818 GCA_035503415.1 Xanthobacteraceae bacterium | reverse complement strand
TGGCAGGTGGCGCGCCGCGGCCGCCCCTATGACGCGCTGCGCCGTCTGGCGCGACCGGTGCTGCGCGATCTCGTCGAGGAGACGAGCGAAAGCGTGCTGTTATGCGTCCTGGAGAACGACGAACTGGTCCCCGTCGATCAGGTCGAGACCCATTATCCGGTCCGTGTCTTTTTCTCCATCGGTCAATCTTTTCCGATCGATCGGGTTGTCATGATGGGAAAGGCGCTGACTGCTTTGCAGCTTGTCGCGCTGGCGAGCCGGCCGCAGATGGAAGCGCGCCTTGCCGTGCGCAAAGTGGAAAAGCAGCTGCAAAAGAGCGCGGGCTTTGTCGAACTGGAATTGGCCAAGCTCGCCGAAGTCCGCAAAAACGGCTTCGCCATGAGCAAGGGCGAGTGGATCGACGGTGCCAACGCTGTGGCCGTTCCAGTGACTGACGCCGCGCACAATCTCATCGGCGTATTATCGTGCTTCGGTCCGGCCGAACGGCTCAGCGATGCCAGATTGCGCAAGATCCAAAGGATGCTGGCGGTCGGAGCGCAAGAACTGTCGCGGCGTCTGTGCGCATAACGCAAGCGAAAATGTCGGCAAAATGTCTGGCAAGGTGTTTGGCAAGATGTTTGGCAAGATGTTCGGAATGTAGCCGCGGCGTTGGGGGCGTCGCTTTTGGCCACCAGGCACCGCGCGCTGTCGGGCTCACAGGTTGTGAGCAGCTGCCGCCTCATCCACAACGGCGCTGTTGTATTCCGCGTGAAAACTTATAGTCTGCCGCGCCGTGAAAGCGTATCTCGCCTTTTCCCCACCCTTTTTCGCACCCTCTTCTGCAGGCCGCTCCGCGCCCCGCCTTGATAAGGCGCGGCGATGATCGTCGTTGCCATCGACATCGGCGGGACGTTCACCGACCTCGTCGGCTTCGACGACAAGGCGGGCCGCTTCGTCGAGGCCAAAAGCCTCACCACCCCGCACGAACTCACCCAGGGCATCCTCGACTGCATCCGCAAGAGCGGGCTCAAGGCCGCCGCCATCGGCGAACTGATCCACGGCTCGACCATCGCGATCAATACGCTGATCGAGCGCAAGGGCGCCAAGACCGGGCTGATCGTCACCAGCGGCACGCGCGACGTCTACAGCGTCGGACGCGGCAACCGGCCGGAAGCGTACAATTTGTTCTTCCACCGCCACCGGCCGCTGGTGCCGCGCCATCTGACGCGCGAAGTCGAGGAGCGGCTGTTAAGCTCGGGAGAAATATTTCGCCCGCTCGACAAGGCGAGCGTCGCCGAGGCCTGCCGCGCGCTCGCCGCCGAAGGCGTCGAAGCCGTCGCCATATGTCTCTTGCACTCCTACGTCGATCCGACCCATGAGCGCATCGCCGGCGCGATGGTGAGCGAGGCGCTGCCGAACGCCTATCTTTCCCTCTCGCACGATATTTTGCGCGAATACCGCGAGTTCGAGCGGCTCTCGACCACGGTGGTCAACGCCTACATCGGTCCCAAGGTCGGCGGCTATGTCAGCAACCTGAAATCGCGCCTCGGCGACAACGGCTTTGGCGGCGAACTTTCCATCATGCGCTCGAACGGCGGGGTGATGACGCCGGAAGTGGCGACCGAGCGTCCGGTGGCGATGATGGAATCCGGTCCCGTCGGCGGCATCATCGCTTCCGCCCGCGTCGGCGAGAAACTCGGCTTCGCCAACGTCATTTCCTTCGACATGGGCGGCACCACCGCGAAGACGAGTCTGGTTCGCGACGGCGAGCCGACGCTGGCGCCCGGCTACTACGTCGGCGGCTATGCCGGCGGCCATCCGGTGATGCTGCCGATGATCGACGTGGTCGAGGTCGGCGCCGGCGGCGGCAGCATCGCCTGGACCGACGATGTCGGTGCGCTCAAGGTCGGCCCGCAGAGCGCTGGCGCCGATCCCGGGCCGATCTGCTATCGCGGCGGCGGCAGCGAGCCGACCATCACCGACGCCAATGTGGTGCTCGGCCGCCTCGATCCGCATAATTTTCTCGGCGGCGAGATCGAGCTCGACGCCGACGGCGCGCGCGCCGGCATCGAGCAGAAAATAGCCAAACCGCTGGCGATGAACACCATCGAGGCGGCGCAGGCCATCCTTGAGATCGCCATCTCCAAAATGTCGCTCGCGGTGCGCGAAGTCTCGGTGGAAAAGGGCTACGACCCGCGCGATTTCGTGCTGGTCGCCTCCGGCGGCGCCGGGCCTTTGCACGTGACCGCTATCGCGCGCGAACTGCACATCCCGAAGGTGATCGTGCCGCTGTTTCCGTCGCATTTTTCCGCGCTCGGCATGCTGCTTGCCGACGAGCGCCACGATTTCATCCGCACGCTCTACTGCGATCTTGCCGGCCTCGACTTCGAGGCACTCAAGAGCGTGCACGATGAAATGGCGGCTGAGGCGAAGAAGAGCCTGCGCCACGTGCGCAACGCGCAATGGCAGATCGCGCTCGACCTTCGCTATGTCGGACAGGAATTCACCCTGTCGGTGCCGGTCACCTACGAGGCGATCAAAAAGGGCGAGCGCGGGAAGATTCGCGCCGCGTTCGATGCGCTCTACGAGCATCGCTATTCGCACCAGTCGCCGGACGAGCCGGTGGAAATGGTCAATATCCGCCTCGCCGCCATCGGCAAGCGGCCGGCGCTGCGCTTTCCGCGGCTCGCCAAGCGCGCCGGCGCCAAGCCATCGCGCCGCAGCGTTTATCTCGGCGATTGGCGCAAGCCGGTCTCCTGCCCGGTTTATCAGCGCCGCGATCTGGGCTCCGGCGCCCGCGTCAAGGGGCCGGCGCTGATCGAGGAGCACGGCACCACGACCGTGCTGTTTGCCGGCGACCGCTGCACCGTTGCGCCGTCGGGCGAACTCATCATCGATGTCGGAGGCGCGCGATGAGCAAAAAGCCGACAAAGGCCAAGCGCGGAAAGAAAAAGCCGCTCGACGCGGTGACGCTGGAAGTCATCCGCAACGCGCTGCCGGCAATCGCCAACGAGATGGCCGCCGACCTGCAGCGCACCTCGTACAACATGATGATCTACGAGGTGCGCGATTTCTGCACCTCGCTGGTCAACACCAAGGGCGAGCTGATCTCGCAGAACGTGGGCGGCGTCTCGCACTTCGTCGCCGATCTCGGCGTCATCATCACCGACGGCATGCAGCGCTATGGCGCCAAGGGCTTTGCCGATGGCGACGTGATCATCACCAATCACCAGGCCGTCGCCGGACAGCACCTCAATAACATCGTCATCTACATGCCGTATTTTTACCGCGGCGAGCTTTTGCTGTTCGCCATGGTGCGCGCGCATTGGATCGACGTCGGCGGCATGTCGACCGGCTTCGGCGCCGGACCTTCCGTTGCCGACCCCTGGCTCGAAGGATTGCAGCTCGACCAGCTGAAAATCTACCAGCGCGGCAAGCTCGACGAGACGCTCTACCGCGTACTCAAGGACAACATCCGCTTTCCCGAATCCTCGCTCGGCGACATGAAATCGCAGATGGCGGCCTGCCGTCTCGCGCTCCGCCGCCTGGACGAGCTGTTCGACAAATACGGCCGCGACACCATCCTCGACGCCATCGCGCAGATTTTCGGCGAGACCGAGCGCAAGTGCCGCAACGTCGTGGAGAAGCTCAAGGACGGCGTCTACGAAGCGGCCTCCTTCATCGATCACGACGGGGTCAAGCGCGACGAGCGCGTTCCGATCCAAGCCAAGGTCACCATCGACCACGGCAGCATGGTTATCGATCTCTCCGGCTGTTCGGCCGAACGCAAGGCCGGGATCAACTCGCGCACTTATGCGGGCGCGCGCGTCGCCTATAAGGCGCTGACCGGCCCGCTCGAACCGGTCAACGAAGGCTCGTTCCGCGCGCTCAAGGTGATCATCCCGGAAGGCAACGTGATGATGGCGCGCTACCCGGCGCCGATGGCCGGCTGGAGCGTGATCGTGCCGACCGTGGTCGACACCATCGTCAAGGCGCTGGCGAGCGCGATGACCGATCGGGTGCCGGCCGGACATCATGGCCTTCTCGGCGGCTCCATCGTGTTCTTCGGTCTGCATCCCAAGACCAAGCGCCGCTTCGTCGTGCAGAGCATCGAGGGCGGTGGCTGGGGCGGGCGGCCGACCGAGGACGGCGAGTCGGCCACTGTTTCAGTGTGCCAAGGCGACGTGCGCAATGCCTCGATCGAAGGGATCGAACTGAAATGCCCGGTGGTCGTGGAGAGCCGGGGATTGCGGACCGATTCCGGCGGGGCGGGCAAGAACCGTGGCGGATTGGGTCTCGATACGCGCGTGCGCAATCTCATCGAAGGACGCTGGAATTTCGATCATCCGCGGCGTGAGCAATGCCCGCCTTGGGGATTGTGGGGCGGCAAGGCCGGGACGCACGCCGATTTTCTGTTGCGGCTGCCTGGGGAGAACGACTTCCGCTCCATGGAGGCGCCGCATTATCCGGTGCCGGTGCAATCCGAGGTGATCGTGCGCACCGGCGGCGGCGGCGGCTGGGGCGATCCGCTCGAACGCGACCCCGAGCTGGTGCGTGCCGACGTGATCGAGGAACTGGTCTCCCGCCATGCCGCCGAGAAGCAATATGGCGTCGTACTCAGGGACGATTTGACGCTTGACGAGGCAGAGACCCAACAGCGCCGGAATGCGCTAAGATCGGCGTCAAAGAGGGAGGAAGCCGGTGGCAGCGAGCGCCGCAATCTCTAGGCCATTACGCCGCGACGTATCGCCCCTTCCGCGCCGCGGTGGCGGCCGGGGTGAACGGCGTGGCCGGCGCAGCGGGCAATCCCTCACCCCGCTCCTTCCTCCTTCGGACCGCAAAAATCCGCGCAAGCGCTCCCCGTCCCTGCGCGTGAGCCTCGCGAAGGCTGTCGTCACGATAGTCGCTGCGCTGTTTGCGCTGATCGGTCCGATGGCCTCCCCGGCGTCGGCTGCGGACCTCATCCGCGTCGGCAATGTCGGCGCGGTGGCGTTCTCCTTCGTGCCAACCAATGTGGGCAAGGAAACCGGCATCTTCGCCAAGAACGGCCTCGACGTTCAGATCACCGGCTTTGCCGGCGACGCCAAGCTGCAGCAGGCCATGGCCGCCAATGCCGTCGACGTCGGGCTCGGCTCCGGCCCCGGCATGGCGTTCATCGTCAAAGGCTCGCCGGTCAAGGCCATCGCCGACATTGCCGGACCGCCGCTCATCTTCGCTCTGGTCGTGCGCACCGACAATTCGGTGAAAACCATCGATGATCTCAAGGGCCGCAAGGTCGGCATTTCCACCATCGGGTCGGCGACGAGCTGGCTGATGAACGAGGTGTCGCAGCAACACGGCTGGGGCTACGCCGGTTTCGACGAAGTGCCGATCGGCGACAACGCGGCACGGCTTGCAGCGCTGAAGGCGGGATCTATCGACGGCTGCGTGGTCGATGTCGGCTCGGCGCTCAATTTCGCGCAGCGCGGTGACGGCCGCATCCTGATGCGCTTCGGCGGGGTGGCGAAGAATTTCATCATGCACGTCATCTTCGCCACCGACAAAGCCATGGCCCAACGGCCCAACGATCTTCGCGCCTTCGTCAAGGGCTGGTTCGAGAGCATCGCCTATATGCGGGCGCACAAAGACAAGACCGTCGCCATCGCGCAGAGCGTCATGCACACCGATCCGCAGATCACCGGCGCCATATACGATGAGCTGATGCCGATGTTCACCGACGACGGCCATTTCGACGCCAAAGCGCTCGCCGTGTTGCAGCGCTCGTTTGTCGAGATGAAGATCCTGCCGAGCGAGCCCGATATGCATAGCCTCTATACCGAGGCTTTCCTGCCGAAGAGCTGAAGGCTCGCCATCAGGGAGCGACCGAAGTGAAACGCCCGATTTTGCTTGCTGCCGCTGCGCTTGCCTTGGCGCTCTTCACCGTACAGTCAAGCGCGCAAACGGCGCAGACGTTGCGCGTCGGCAAGTCCGTCCCCGAAGCATTCACGTTCACGCCGCTCGATATCGGCATGCGCAAGGGCTTCTTCGCGGAGAACGGACTCGACATCAAAGAAATCGCGTTTGCTGGGGACGCCAAACTGCAACAGGCAATGGCGTCGAACAGCGTCGATATCGGAATTGGCTCGGGGCCGGCTTTGGCCTTCATCGTCAAGGGCGCTCCGGTCAAGGGCGTGGCCGACATGGCGGGACCGCCGCTCCTGCTCGCCATCGTGGTGCGGCCGGACGGTCCGAAGACCGTCGCCGACCTGAAGGGCAAGAAGATCAGCGTCTCCACCGCAGGCTCGCTGACCTACTGGCTGGTGAGCGAAACCTCGCGCCGCCAGGGCTGGGGGCCGGACGGCATCCAGATCGAGCCGATGGGCGCCATGGCCGGTCAGATAGCGGCGCTGGAGCGCGGCGACATTGACGGCGTGATCATGGACGTCGCCAACGCTTTCGATCTCGAAAAGAAAGGCGAAGCCCGCATTCTCGTGCGCTTTACCAGTCTGACTGATTTCGTCACCCACGTGATCTTCGCGACCGATAGCCTGATTGCGAGCCGGCCGGACTCCATACGCGCTTTTCTCAAAGGCTGGTTTGCAACGATCGCCTTCATGCGCGCCAACAAGGCCGAGACCGTCGCCATCGCCGCGCAGGTGCTGCATAAGGACCCTGACATCGTCAGCCGCACCTATGACGCCGTGATACCGATGTTCTCGGACAACGGCCGGTTCAATGCCAAGGGCCTCGCGGTGCTCGGCAAATCCTTCGTCGAAATGCACACGCTGCCGACCGAGCCCGATATGAGCAAGCTCTATACCGAAGCGTTCCTGCCGGCGGCTTCGCCGTAACACGAGACGGCTTTTCATGAGCGTGGGCGGAGTCGCAGTCTGCATCAAGAACGTGTCGCACCAGTTCGGCGAGGCGGGCGACGCGCAATATGTCCGCGCGCTCGCCGACACCTCGCTCGACATCGTCCGCGGGGAGCTCTTGTGCCTGATCGGTCCGAGCGGCTGCGGCAAGAGCACGCTTCTCAACGTCATGGGCGGGCTGACGCAGCCGACGGGCGGCACCGTGGAGGTCGCCGGCCGGCCGCTGCGCGGACCGCGGCCGCGTGAGATCGCCTTTGTGTTCCAGGAGCACGCGCTGTTTCCGTGGAACACGGTTGCCGAGAACGTGCGCCTGGGCATGCTGTTTCAGGGCGTGCCGCAGGCCGAGCGCGAAAAGCGCGCCCAGCGCTCGCTCGAAGCGGTCGGCCTTGCCGATTTCGCCGGGCACTATCCGGGCCAACTCTCCGGCGGCATGCGCCAGCGCGCCGCACTGGCGCGGGCGCTTTCGCTCGAAACCGACATCTTGCTGATGGACGAGCCGTTCGGCGCGCTCGACGAGCAGACGCGCATGGTCCTTGGCGAAGACCTGTCCGTACTGCTGGCGCGCACCGAAAAAACGATCGTCTTCGTCACCCACAGCCTCGGCGAAGCGGTATTTCTCGCCGACCGCGTCGCCGTGTTCTCGGCGCGACCGGGCACGATCAAAAAGATCATCCGCGTCGACGAACCGCATCCGCGCAAGCCGGACTTCGTCACCTCGGAGAAATTCACCGCGCTGCGCAATGAACTTTATGAGCTGCTGCACGACGAGATCAGAAAGGCAATGACGGAACCCGCGCGCAAGCGCGACGGCGGCGGCGGAGCCGCCTGATGGCAAGCCGCTCCGAGAAGGCGCAGCGGCTCGCCAGCCGGGCGGTGCAAATCGGCTTGCTGCTCGCCGTGCTCGTTCTCTGGTACCTCGCGACCAATTTCTGGGGCGTCAATCGCCTGTTGCTGCCGAATCCTGTCGCGGTGTGGCACCAGTTCATCGAGGTGCTCCGCAGCGGCGCCTTTCTGCCCGATCTGCGCGTCACCGCGACGGAATTTGCCGTCGCCTTCACGCTGGCGACCAGTAGCGGCATCATGGTCGGCTATTTCGTCAGCCGCTCGCGCTACTGGGTCCGCGTGCTCGAGCCGCTGCTGGCCGGGATTTTCTCGATCCCGATCATCCTGTTTCTGCCCCTCTACGTCCTGTTCTTCGGGCTTGGCCTGGAATCGAAGATCGCGCTCGGCACGACGATCAGCTTCTTTCCCATCGTGCTTGCGACCATCGCCGGCTTCAGCAACGTCGACCGCGTGCTCGTTACCGCGGCACGCTCGATGGGCGCCACGAATTATCAGTTGTTCCGCCACGTGCTTCTGCCCGCGGCCTTGCCGGTGATCATGGGAGGCTTGCGGATCGGATTCACCATCGCGCTCCTTTCCATCCTCGGCAGCGAGACCATCGCCTCGCTCGCCGGCCTCGGCCATCACATCGTCGAACTCGCCGAGAACATGGATATGGCGCGCATGTTCGCCTACATCGTTTTCGTCGTGCTGATGGTGGCGCTGCTGAACGCCGTCGTGTCGCGTCTGGAAGCCCGCGGAAGGCGCTACCGATGAGTCTGGCACGATCCGCGCATCCGACTGCCGCTCGTCCCCGCGAAAGCGGGGACCCAACGACCGATTCCCGCTTGCGCGGGAATGAGCGGACGCTGGCATCGGCGAAGCGGTTTCTGCTCCGCCACCCCGGCGTGGTCCGCCTCGGCGTCGTCATCCTCATTCTGCTGGTGTGGGAGATTTCGGCCCGCTGGCTGATCAATCCGTTGTTCGTCAGTCCGCCTTCGCGCGTGCTTGCCGGGTTGGGCTCCGTTCTTACCACCGAAGGCGTACCCGCGGCCTTGCGGCTCACCTTCTTCGAACTCGCCGTCGCCTTTGCGATATCGGTGGTGATAGGTCTGGCGCTCGGGCTCGCGATCGGCCTGCAGCCATTCGCACGCAGAAGCCTGCTGCCGGTCGTTCTTCTGGTCTATGGATTGCCGCAGATCACCATTCTGCCGCTGTTCATTCTGTTTTTCGGCATCGGCGCGGCCTCGAAGATCGCCTTCGGCGTAACCCACGGCGTGTTCCCCATCGTCATCACCGTCGTCGCCGGCGTGCAGAACTTGAAACCGATCCTGCTCACCAGCGCGCGCTCGATGGGTGCCAGCCGCTGGCAAATCCTGCGCTGGGTGATCTTTCCGCACATGATACCGAGCTTCTTCGCCGGCATGCGGCTCGGCATGAGCGGCGTGCTGCTCGGCGTGCTGCTGGCCGAACTCTACGTGTCCACGGCCGGCATCGGCTACTTCACCACCATGTTCACCGAAAGCTTCGATCCGACCAAACTGTTCGGCCTTATCGGCATGCTGGCGGCGATGGCGATCGTGCTCAACGAAATCGTGCGCCGCGCCGAAATCAGATTCAGCCGCTGGCGCTAGCGCATGATCCGGAAAAGTGGGAACCGGTTTTCCGAAAAGATCATGCGCAATCAAAACAATTGGCGAAGCAAAGCGATTCAATCCAAGTGGATTGGGCGCTAGGAGAACAATGTCGATGGCGAAGTTGAAACTGACCGTGGCCTGCGGCGACTATGAAATCGTCCGCGCGCTCGCCGACGGTTCGGTCGAGGCCGACGGCCTCGATCTGGTCATGCTCACCGGGATGGGCTCGCGCGAGCGGCATTGGCGCATGGCGCGCAAGACCGAATTCGACGTCTGCGAGATCAATATCGGCGGCTTCTTGATGGGCCGCGATCGCGGCGAGGCGCTCGCGGCAATTCCGGTGTTCTTGCACCGTCGCTTCCGCCACGGCTTTGTGTTCGTCAATCGCGACGCCGGCATCCGCACGCCGGCGGACCTCATCGGCAAGAGGATCGGCGGCACCAACTTTCAGCCCGCCTCAAACATCTGGATGCGCGGCATTTTGGAGGAGCATTACGGCGTACCGCACCGGCAATGCACCTGGGTCGTCGAGCGCGAGGAGGACGTGGAATTCACGCCGCCGAAGGACTTGCGCATCGAGATGATCGCGCCGGGAAAGCGGCTCGACGACATGCTGGCGGAGGGCGAAATCCCCGCCATGCTGTCGCCCGACCTTCCCCGGCGCTTCCTCGAGGGCGACAAGCGCATCGTGCGGCTGTTTGCCGACTATAAGGACATCGAGATCGCTTATTTCAAAAAGACCGGCATCTTTCCGATCATGCACGTCACCGTCATCCGCCAGGACATCGTCGACAAATATCCGTGGGTTGCGACCAATCTCACCAAGGCATTCGATCAAGCCAAGGCGCTGGCCTATCGGCGGATCGCCAATCCGCGCGTCGCGCCGCTCGCCTGGGTCAGGACCGCCTGGGAAGAGCAGTTGCAGGTTCTCGGCGACGATCCCTGGGCCTATGGGCTCACCGAAGCCAACCGCAAAAACCTCGAAACGATGCAGCGTTATTGCCATCAGCAGGGATTGATCGCGCACGCTACCCCGCTCGATGAGCTTTTCGCCGACACCGATCTTGGCGACGCCGGCGGCGGCGCGGAGAATATATAGTGGCGTTTTTCGGACGCGGTGCAGCGCGCAAGCGGTGCACCGCTGATCCGGGACCTTAACGATCCCGGGTCTGCAGCGCACCATGCGTACTGCGCTGCGCCCGGGAAACGAATGGTGGACCATGCCAGACGCACACAAGGACGACCCGGCCTTCCTCTACTTCCCGACAAATTACCGCTGGTCGATGGGGCTTCTCATCTGCCTCGGCGGTGCGCCGTGGACCGGGGTCGACATCGACGAGGTCAACCGCGTCGGCCGCGCACTGCTCGACAAGGTTGGCGACGACACGGCGTGGTTCGAAGAATGGGCGCGCATGGGCGACAAGATCGAAGCGCGCGGGCGCGACGCCGAGCGCGCCGGCCACAAGCTCACGGCGGCATCCTGCTTCATCCGTGCATCGCGCTATTACCAGACCGGCGAACGCTTCATCCATCCGCGCTCGCAACGGAGCCAGGACGTCTACGCCAAGTCTGTTGCGCTGTTTAAGGAGGCCGCCGCGATCATCCGCCGCCCGCGCATCGAGCCGGTCGAAGTGCCTTACGAGAACACGAGCCTGCCGGCGCTTCTGGTGCATCCGGACCCCGAAGCGGCGCGCGGCCGACCCGCGCCGGCGATGGTGTTCTTTGACGGCTTCGACGTCACCAAGGAACTGCAATACGGCTACGGGATTCCCGACCTCGCCGCGCGCGGCGTCGGCTGCCTGATCGTCGACGGGCCGGGCAATGGCGAGAGCGTGCGCTTCCGCAATCTGCCGCTCGTTGCCGAGACCGAGCGCTATGCGACTCCGGTCTACGAGTATCTCGCCGCGCGGTCCGAATTCGACCCCAAGCGCATCGGCGTCATGGCCTTGAGCCTCGGCGGCTATTACGCCCCGCGCGCCGCCTCGCTCGAACCGCGCTTTGCCTGCTGCGTCGCCTGGGGCGCGCAATGGGACTACCACGAAATCTGGGCGAAGCGGCTGGAGGCGCTCGATTCCGGCAAGGTGCTGTCGCTCTCGGTGCCGCCCGAACATCTGCAATGGGTATTGGGCGCTTCCGACCGGGCTTCGGCGCTGAAAATTCTCGAAGGCTTCCGCCTCGACGGCATCGTGCAGAAGATGACCTGCCCGTTCCTGTTGTTGCATGGCGCGGGCGACGAGCAGATTCCGCTGTCGATCGCCGAGAAGCTCTATAACGCCGTCGGCTCCAAACAAAAGGCGCTGAAGGTATTCACTCGCGAGGAAGGCGGCTTCCACCATTGTCAGGTGGATAACCCGACCATCGGCGTGCACTACATGTGGGATTGGATCGCTGATGTGCTCAATGCCGGGATATAATGATGCGTAGCAATTGGGGGACCACCACGCACCATGGCCAAAGCGACCAAAAAACGCCGCGCTAAAGTAAAATCCGCGACTAAAAAGAAGGCCGTCAAAAGCGCGCCAAAATCCGCGCTTTATCTGACCGAATCCGACGTCATTCGCCTGGTCGGCGTCGAGGACGCGATCACGACACTCGATCTGCTGTTCCAGACCTGGTCCGACCCGAAGACGGTCAATCTGCCGCGCCAGCGCGCGCCGATCGGCAACGGAGCTTTCAATCTAATGGGCGCGGCCTGGGGCGCCTCGGAAGTTTACGGCCTGAAGGCCTATTACGGCGCCCCCGGCGGGCGTTTTCACGTGCTGCTGTATTCGTCGAGTGACGGCCGCCTCAAGGCCATGATCGAAGCCGACCATCTCGGCCGCATCCGCACCGGTGCGGCGAGCGGACTGGCGACCAAACTCCTGGCCAATCCCGACGCGCGCACACTCGGCGTCATCGGCGCCGGCCGGCAGGCCTTTACGCAAGTGGCGGCGGTTTGCGCCGTGCGTAAGATCGAAAACGTCGGCGTGTTCACGCGCACGGCCGCGCACCGCGAAACCTTCGCCAAGGAAATCGAGCGCAAGCTGCGCATAGCGGCAACGCCGACGTCATCCGCCGAGGCCGCCGTCGGCGACGCCGACGTCGTCATCACCATCACCAAATCGTCCGAACCGGTGCTGCGCGCCAACTGGCTCAAGTCCGGCGTGCACATCAACGCGGCCGGCGCCAACGCCGCCACGCGCCGCGAGATCGACGCCGAGACCGTGCTGCGCGCCAGCGTGCGTGCGACCGATCACGTAGCGCAAGCGCAAGTAGAGGCCGGCGAATACCGCGACCTCGTCGCCGCCGGCCGCCTGAAATGGCAGGATATCGTCGAGCTTGGCGACATCCTTACCGAAAAAGTCCCCGGCCGCCGCGGGCCTGCCGACATCACGCTGTTCAAGTCGCTCGGCATTGCGCTGGAAGACATCGCCTTCGCCGACCTGATCTGGCACCGCGCGATCGCACGCGGCATGGGCCGGCGAATCTAGCGGCTTAGTCAGCACAGATTTTATGTCATAGACGCTCGGGCGGCGAACGGCTAGCCTGCGCCCGGCACAAACAACAAGCCGGGAACCATCCCATGTCTCACACAGCCTCGCAGACCACGCCGCAAGTCATCGTCACCGACACCAAAGCCATGGACTTCGAAGAGGTCCGCCGCGGGCGCGTGCACATGATCCGGCGCAAGCGGCTGCCGCTTGTGAGCGGAATCCCGGGCGTCACCATGGAATATTCGCTCTCGGTGGTGCCCGACGGCTACTTCACGCCGCGTCACCGGCATAATTTCGATCAGATCCGCTACACGCTCTCAGGCATCCAGAGCACGGGGCTCGGCGATCTCGCCGCCGGCGAGTGCGGATATTTTCCGGAAGGCTCCTATTACGGCCCGCAGAAGCAGGAAGGCCAATGCGAATGCCTGGTGCTGCAGTTTCAGGGCGCCAGCGGCGAGCATCTGCTGTCCAACGAGGAGATGAACGCGACGTACGAGAAGCTTTTGAAGTCCGGCGGCAAGTTCGAGAATGGCGTTTACAAGGGCTTCAAACCCGATGGCACGCCGAAGAACAAGGACTCCTATGAGGCGATCTGGGAGGAGCATGAAGGCCGCGATCTGGAATTTCCGCCGCGGCGATACCGCGACCCGGTCATGATGCTGGCGGAGAACTTCCGCTTCTGGCCCGATCGCAAGCGGCCGGGCATCGAACTCAAGCACCTGGGCAGCTTCAGCGAGGCGCGCACCGGCATCGGCTTCTTGCGTGTCCTGCCCGGAGCATCGATTGCCGCGGGCACGCAAGAGGACGCCGAACTGCGCTTTTTGGTCCACGGATCGTGCGAGTACGACGGCAAGAGCTGGGGCGAAGGCACGTACATGTTCTTGCCCAATGGCGCTGCCGTGAAGGAACTGCGCTCGCAGAACGGCGCAACCTTCTTCGTCATCACGCTGCCGATGTTGGCGGACCTCGCCGCAGCCGCCCACAATCCCGGGCTCAAGCACCCGCTGGCGGCGCGCGAAGGCGCGCACGCCTAGTCAATCGCCGGATGAAGGGCGCGGGAAAAAGAACGCGCCAAACTTTCGTGGGGAGGATCGGATGGCTCGCAAAGCCTGGCTGATAGGCCTGTGCCTCGCCGTGGTGGCAACCACATTGGCGGCAATCGCTCCGGCGTCGGAAGCCGCGGCGCAGACCAAGCTTGCGGTGGCCAAGGTCGCCAACGATTTTGCCTTGAGCATGGTGAATTACGGCAACAAGCTTGGCACATTCCAGAAGAATGGGCTCGACGTCACGGTAAGCAGCATCACGCAGGCGAAGATGGTCCAGGCCGTCATCGCCGGCAGCATCGACATCGGGCTCGCTTCAGGGGCCACGCTGGCCTACGCGGCCAAAGGTGCGCCGCTCACCGGCGTGGCGGCGCTCTCCGGACCGCCCTCTATTCTGGTGCTTGTGGTCGGCGCGCAGAGCCCGATCAAGTCGCTTGACCAATTGCGCAATCGCACCGTCGCGGTGAGCAACCTCGGCTCGCTCACCGATTGGGCGGTTTCGCAGATCGCCGCGCACGAGAAATGGCCGTCGTCCGACATCAAGCGCGTTTCAGTGGGCGACACGGCGGCACGTGTGGCGACGCTGCGCACCGGCGCCGCCGATGCCGCAGTCGTCGATATCGCTGCGGCGCTTAATCTCGAAGAGCGCGGCCAGGCGAAGATTCTCGTCAACTTCGGCGATCTGATCACGGCGTTCCAGAATCAGGTCATTTACGCGTCCAACAACCTGATAAAAAGCAATCCGAACGCGGTGCGTGATTTTGTCAGCGCCTGGTTCCAAACGATCCAGTACGCCCGTTCCCACAAAGCGGAAACAGTCGCATTCGCACAGTCGGAGCTGGACGTCACTCCGGGCGTGGCAACCCGCGTCTACGATGAGCTGATGCCCGGTGAATTCTTTTCAAAGGATGGGCGCTTCGACCCCGCCGTCCTCAAAGCGATGAGCAAGGGCTTCGTCGAAATGAAGCTGCTCGATCACGAGGCAGACTTGTCGCAGTACGTGACGAACGATTTTCTGCCAAAGCTGCAATAGCCTCGCCTCACGCCGTTGCCGATTTCGGCCGGTGGCCGCTCACTTCGGCGGCCGCGTCCGGCGACAGTACCCAGCCGTAGAACAGGCTCAGCAACGGCAGCGCGGTGGCTCCCGCAAACGCGACCATGAAATCGACGGCCCCGAGCGAAGTGGCACCGCGCGCCGCGAGCGACAGATTCAACAGCACTGCGACGAACGAGATGCCGAAGCCGCGGCTTAGTTGCTGCGTCATGCTGGCGACCGAGGTCGCCGTACTCATCAGCGGCTGTTCCACGTCCGCGTAAGTCATCGCCTGGGTCGCGGTGTATTGCAGCGATTGAAAGAAGCCGGCGATCAGCAGGAGTCCGAAGATCAGGAGCGCGGGCATCGAGGCGGTAAAGAAGGCGCACATGGCGATGGTGGCGGCGCTGATCAGGCCGTTGAACAGGATCACGTTGCGGAAGCCAAAGCGTCTGATGATCGGCCGCGCGGTGATCTTCATCGACAGCGAGCCCGCGGCGGTGGCGAAAGTGATGCTGCCGGAGGCGAACGCGGTCAATCCGAACACGACCTGAAGGAGTAGCGGCAGCAGAAAAACCAGCGTCCCGGCTCCGGCGCGAAACAGCGAGCCGCCGTAAATGCTCGCTCGAAACGTCTCGATGCGGAACACCGAGAGATCGAGCAGCGGATGAGTTGCACGCCGCAAGTGCCGCAGCGCCAACGCGCCAAGCGCAAAGCCGAACACCAGCAATCCGAGCGCCGTCTCGAGCCCGCCGTGGCCGCGGCCGATCCCCTCGACCCCGTAGGCGATGCAGAACAGCGATGCGCCGGTGAGCACGAAGCCGATCCAGTCCAGCGGACGCTGCGTATCTTCCTTCGGATTATCGAAGAACAGCGTCACAAGCAGAATGCCGAGAAGGCCCAACGGCACGTTGACCAGGAAAATCCAGCGCCAGGAAAAGTACGTGGTGATGAACCCGCCGATCGGCGGGCCGAGCACCGGCCCGATCTGCGCCGGCACCTGCAGATAGGCCATGGTGGCGATCAATGCGGTTTTTTCCACGCTGCGGAACAGGACCAGCCGCCCGACCGGCACCATCATGGCGCCGCCGAGCCCCTGCAGCACCCGCGCAGCGGTAAGCTCCATCACATTGCCGGACAGCCCGCACAGCACCGAACCGAGGGTGAACAGCGCGATCGCGGCGCGGAAGACGATGCGGCCACCGAACCGGTCCGCCGCCCAGCCGCTGACCGGAACGAAGATGGCCAGGCTCAACAAATAGGCGGTCACCGCCAGGCTCAGCCGCACCGGATCGGCATGCAGCGAGATCGCCATCTGCGGCAGCGCCGTGGTGATCACGGTCGAGTCGAGCTGCTGCATGACGATCGCCGAGCCGACGATCATGGCAACGACTTTGGTCTTGGTCTGGGGTGTCATGCGCGCAGTACAACCGTGTTGCGGCGGACCATAGCATTGCGCCGCACACGGTTGGTATTACGCGAAGTCCGGGCTGCTTTGACCGCTGCGACGCGTAGAGCACCAACGCCCTAGGCCGCAAGCAGCTTCTGCACCTCGTTGACCAGCTCGCGCAAATGGATCGGCTTGGACAGCACCTTGGCGTGCTTGGGCGCGCTCGAATCGGAATTGAGCGCCACAGCGGCAAAGCCCGTAATGAACATGATCTTGATGTCCGGATCGAGCTCGGCGGCGCGGCGGGCCAGCTCGATACCGTCCATTTCCGGCATGACGATATCGGTCAGCAATAGTTCGAACGGCTCTTCGCGAAGCCGCTGATAGGCCGAAAGCCCGTTGTCGTAGGAGACCACGTCGAAGCCGGCGTTCTGCAGCGCCTTGACCAGGAATCGCCGCATGTCGAGGTCGTCTTCCGCGAGCAGGATTTTGGACATGTCTATTCGAATCCGGCTGGCGCCGGCCCCCTTCCTCCCATAAACCGGATTGCCGGTAAAAATGAGGTGAAGGTGACGGCTGGTACATACGCCCGGGCGACGGCGCATGGCGCCAACATCCACGACAAACGGCCCTTGGCAAGCCGTAAGTCCTATGGACAATAGCGGTCAGCGCGCGCTAGGGAGCGGTGCAGGGCCGCAAACCTTCGGATTGCCCGCCGAACACCATGTCGGAAAGCCAAACCGAATTCGATCCCCCTTTCGAGGCCGTCGAGCCGGCGCATTGCCGCGGTCCGGTCCTATTCAATTCTCCGCATAGCGGGCGCATTTACCCGCGCGCCTTCCTGCTGACCTCGCGGCTCGATCTCGCGACCTTGCGGCGGTCGGAGGACTCCTTCGTCGACGATTTGATCGCGAACTTGGTGACGCGCGGGCACCCGATCATGCGCGCGCACTTCCCGCGCTGTTATGTCGATGTCAACCGCGAGCCCTACGAACTCGACCCACGCATGTTCGACGGCCGGCTGCCATCGTTCGCCAACACCCGCTCGATGCGGGTCGCCGGCGGCCTCGGCACGGTGGCGCGCGTGGTCGGCGATGCGCAGGAAATCTACGACCAGCGCATTTCGGTCAGCGAGGCGCTGCACCGGATCGATAGCCTCTATAAGCCCTATCATCGGACGCTGCGGCGGCTGTTTACGCGGCTGCACCGCGATTTTGGCGCCGCCATCCTGGTCGATTGTCATTCCATGCCGTCGTCCACCGGCGGCCGGGACGATCGCCCGCGCGCCGATGTGGTGATCGGCGACCGTTATGGCACGAGCTGCGTCGGCCTTGTCGCCGAGACGGTAGAGCAGACGCTACGCGGCTTCGGTTACACGGTCAGCCGCAACAAGCCCTATGCGGGCGGCTTCATCACCGAGCACTACGGCAACCCGGCGACGGGACTGCATGCGGTCCAGCTCGAGATCAACCGCGCCCTCTATATGGACGAACGCCGTTACGAGCGGTCAGCCTCGTTTGACCGCTTGGCGGGCGAATTGGCGATTCTCGCCGACCGCCTCTGCGAAATTCCCCTGGAGGAATTGAGGCCCTATCGGGCGGCGGCGGAATAGCTCCATCTCGCGCTCGGACGGCGCGGATCGAAGAGTTGGACTGAAAAAGAAAAGCTGGGCTGAAAAAGAAAAGGGGCCGCCCACATTTCTGGAGCGGCCCAAGTCTAGGGAGGAAACGCCCAAGGAGGGCGACGGTAGCGCGAGAGAGCCTCTCGCTACCGCACTGCAGCAAGATACACCGCGCCGCACAAAATGCAAGTGTTGCTGACCTATTCCTTTACTGTTTCCACGGCTTTATTCCCTGCAAATTGTGCAGCCCTGCTCTTCCAGAGCCGCCAACTGATCGCCGTCACGGAATAGCCAAGTATTTACAGTAAGTTGCGGGCACCCCCAGACCTGCTCGGAAAAGCGGCAATCAGGTCGGCTCACCCGCTAAGGATTTACCGAATGGGCGCCGCTACTGGCGATCCGCCGTTTCCAGCTACCTCTGCCTCGTCCGCATCTTTGTGTTTCGCTTTGGCACATGGCGGCGCGCAGGCGCGGTAATGGAGTGATTGCCGCGGCCGCTTTGCGAACTTCGGAATCGGGACACCAGAGGATGGTCAGATGACGGCAATCGATTTTGCGGCGTTCGTAGAGGAGCTCGTTGCCGTTTCGGGGGAAACCATCCGCCCGTTCTTCCGCACCGCCCTTTCCGTCGAGAACAAGAGCCGCTCAGGCGGCTTCGATCCGGTGACCGCGGCCGACCGCGCCGCCGAGACCGTGATGCGCGCACTCATCAAGAAGACATTTCCCGCGCACGGCATCGTCGGCGAGGAATTCCCGACCGAACGGCCCGACGCCGAATACGTGTGGGTCCTCGACCCGATCGACGGCACCAAATCCTTCATCTGCGGTTTGCCGGCCTGGGGCACGCTCATTGCGCTCACCCGCCGCGGCGAGCCGATCTACGGGATGATGCACCAACCGTTCACGCGCGAGCATTTTTCCGGCGACGGGGCGGCGGCGCGCTACCGCGGACCTGCCGGCGACCGCGTGTTGCAGACGCGGGCCTGCGCATCGCTCGACGATGCCATCATGCTCACAACCAGCCCGCTGTTGATGAACGAGGCCGACCGGCGATGTTTTGGCCGCGTCGAGCAGGCGGTGCGGCTGTCGCGCTACGGCGGCGATTGTTACGCCTACTGCGTGCTCGCGGCCGGCCACGTCGATCTCATCATCGAGACCGAGCTCAAGCCGCACGATGTGCTCGCACTCATTCCCATCATCGAGGGCGCAGGCGGCGTGATCACGACGTGGGAAAACGGCCGCCCGCATAACGGCGGGCGCATCGTTGCCGCCGGCGATGCGCGCGTTCACGCGCAGGCGATGAAGTTATTGAACGGATGACTGGCGCTCGTGAAGCGCGAATCCGCAACGACCGCGATCAATAAGCCGCCGAACCGGGCACGAAAGCGTCGAACGCCGCCCAGAATTGCGCCCGGTAGCGGTCCTGCTCCATGAGCAATTCGTGCTTGGCGCCGACCACCACGAGCTGCGACCCGGAATGCAGCGACGTGGCGAAGTCCTCGATCGCCGCATTCGACACCACGACGTCGAGCCCAGTGGATACGATCAGCATCGGCTGGCGGATGCGTGAGCCGTAGCCTCGCTCGCGGATCGCGCGCATGGTGCGGAACGCGGCGTCGACCCAGGCCACGGTCGGGCTGCCGAGTGCGAGCGCCGGCTCCGCCCCCAGAACGGCGGCGTTGCGCGCATAGCGCACCGGATCGGAGGTGAGGATATTTCCGACAAAGGGGCGCGTTTCGATCACGGTGCCGCTGCCGCCCGGCACATACATGGAGCCAAAACCGCCAAGACGGAGCGCGCGCACGATGACGCTGGCGGCCGGCGTGGCGCCGGCGCGTCCGAGCCCGATCAGCGGCGCGATCAACACCACCCGGTCGAACCAGCGGTGGCCGCGATGAGCGGCGCGGATGAGTACGGTCGCGCCGGTGGAATGGCCAAGGGCAAATAGCGGCGGCGGGCAATCAGGCAGCACGATCTCGCGCATGAACGCTTCGAGGTCGGTGTCGTATTCGGAAAAGTCGCGGACGTAGCCCTTGCGGTGGTCGGCGAGCATCCGCTCGGACAGGCCCTGGCCGCGCCAGTCAAGCGTCGCCACCGCGAAGCCGCGCGCGCGCAAATCGCGCACCGTCTCGAAGTATTTTTCGATCCATTCGCCGCGGCCTTGAAAGATGCAGACGGTACCGCGCCGGCCGGCTGGCGGCTGCCAGCGGGCAAAGCGCAAGCGCAGGCCGTCAGGCGTCTTCAATGTCTCGGTGACGAAATTTTCCGGGACCGGATTGGCGGGGATGGAAACAAGCTTCATCGGCGGGCGTGGCTGCGGCTGAGCCATACTCATAACATATCAGTCCGCGATCCGCCTCAACCGCAAAGCGACCGAGCGCGCCTGCGAGGGTCGGATAATCTCAACTATCGCCGATGTCTTGAGGCCCCTTACTTGCTGCCCTTGAAGGGCCCGTCAGCTGTTCCCATATCGTTGTTTAGCGCAGGCTCTTCGGGGCTGCGCATCACCGGCCGGGCCCCATCGGGCAGGCCATCCGCATGTCGCTTCACAAGGAGGATATGCCATGCGAACTTTCGATCTAGCCCCCCTTTATCGATCCACCGTCGGCTTCGACCGGCTATTTTCCCTGCTCGATCAGGGCGTGGACGGAGCCGCTCCCGGCTACCCGCCCTATAATATCGAGCGGACCGGCGAGAACGCCTATCGTGTCTCTGTCGCGGTCGCCGGCTTCAACGAGCCGGAGCTGTCAGTCGTAGCGAAGGAGAACACGCTCACCATCCGCGGCGAAAAGAACGCCAAGGAGGACGAGAAGCGCGGCGACGTGCTCTATCAGGGCATCGCGGCGCGCACTTTTGAGCGCGTGTTCCAGCTCGCCGACTACGTACAAGTGAAGGGCGCGAGCCTCGAGAACGGCCTCCTGCACGTTGATTTGGTGCGCGAGATCCCCGAGGCAAAGAAGGCGCGCTCCATCCCGATCGGCGGGAGCGCCATCGCGCAGCAGAAAGAGGCCGCGTAAGCGCCTTCTCCTGCATCGTTCAAAGACTGGACGTTAAAGGGAGCGCCCCGGCAGGCCGGGGCGCTTTCGATTCACGATGTCAATTTGAGCACGGTCAATCGTTGAACGGGGGGAGCGGCGGTCGTTTATCCGGCGCCGCCGAGGTCGCCGGAGCGGCGCCGCGACTGACACCGACAACGTCGGCGCTCGCGCCGGTTTGCGCTTGCAAAGTCGCGGATTGCGCCGGCGGCGGGGCCGGCACTTCGACCTTGGCGGACGTCTTCGATTTTTGCGACGCAAAGGCCGCCGGCCGCGGGCGCGGCAGCGGTGGCAGCGTCGGGCGGGCGGACGAAACCGGTCGCGTCACGGACGGCATTGCGACGGACGGCTTGGTCACGGACGGCTTGGCGATGGACCGCGGCGGTGGCGCCCCTACGCTATCGTCGCCAAGTCCCATGTCCGGACCGGGAGATTCGTACTCGGCCGGCGATCCGTAGGGCGACCGTCCGTAAGGCTCGGCCATGGGCGGGCCGTAGGGCGGCGCCATCATTCCGTACGGGCCTGGCACTGCGGGGACGATGCGGGTGACGTCGCGGATGACGCCCGTGCGCGCATCGAGCACGACCCGCATCAGAATGCCGCGAAAGTCGGTGGCGCGAAGCACGTAGGTGGTGCCCTCGCGAAGCGGCGGCGCCAGCGGATCGAAGCCGGCGGCACGCACGGTGCGCAAAATCTCGTAGCCCGACACAAAGCCGGTGACCGGCCTCGGCTGCTGCGCGGCCTGGCCCGGCAGCGGGCTTGGCGGCGCGGCGGGCGCCTGCGCGTGGCCGGTGACAGCCGCCATCAGCAGGAACGCCAAAGACAATGAACCGGAGAATTTACTGGCCTTGGCCAGCGCCGCTCTCTCGAGCATCCCCAACCCCCACCGCGCGGAATCCATACATCACATCGCGCGACAAGTCCCGAACGAAAGCGTCACGTGCAATTGGGGCGGCGCTTTGGCGTAAATCGGCAGGAGATCAAAATTTTTCTGCCGGGTTCACGAAGCGTTCGACAATCTCGAACTTGGCAATCTCTAACTTGGCAATCTCTAACTTGGCAATCTCGAACCTGAAATGTCGCTGAGGCCACCCCGGCGAAGCCTTCGAAGCGAGCCCGTGTCAATCTACCATAAGGGACATGCCGCCGCCTGTGCTCTGCGGGCCATATTGGTTGTAGGTTTTGGTCTCCATCTCGGAACTGAACTGAAAGCTTTGACCGCAGAAGGCGACCTTCTTTGATATCTTATGATCGGCGAAGCCGCGGCGCATGCGCGTACGGTAGGATTTCAAGCGCGGCTTGATCGTGTTCTCGATCCATTTCGCCACGTCAACCCTGCTCAGATTGGGGCACTTCTTCGCGGTTACCGCCGAGACCGCGTCATAGGCGTCGGTGGCGTCATACTCCTGCTGCGTATGTGCGATCGTCGGGTCATCGAAGAATTCAATCTCGAGCCCTGAGACCTTGCCGGTACTGCCCATTTTCAACGCGAAGTGCGTCGGCAACATAGTAGCGTCCGGGTTTTTCTTGTCGATGTCCGGCCGGGGAACGTAACCGAGGATCTCGAACTTTGATTGTGCCAAGGGCTTACCATTGACGTCATATTTGGCGTCCGCAACGATGCTTCTGTCGTGCGAATAATCCGCAATCGCAAATTTTTGGGCGAGCGTGGCAACACAAGTGTATCGATCCTCGCCGATGCAGCCCGATGTGGTCCGGCCTTCTCTGATCGCGGCGATGCGAGCTTGAATATCGTCAATTCGGGGCTGATTTTGCGCGAGCCACGCCTTGTAACCGGCAGGGTCAACGAGTCCCATGTCCGCGTAGCCCGGATAATAGCCTGCTGGCTTATGGGCAGCTGACAGAACCTGGTAAGATGGGAGGAAAGACTGCGGCGCGACGGCCTGCTGCGTTACAGCCTGCGACGTTACAGCTTGCGCGGTGCATCCGCCGCACAACGCCGCCGCCAAAGAGGCGGCGCATCCAACTCCACGCATACGCCCCACTCCACGCCCCGCATCGTCCCCGTCTGGTTGAGCCGGGGCGACGCTTTACAACTTAACATAGTACCTCCCGGATGATCAACCGGCACACAGGCCGACGAAGCGTTCGATCTCGTCGTGCTGGGTGGCAAAGGATGTAACCAAGCGCACCAGAACACGATCAGCCGGCAGCGCCAGGCTCTCGCTGCTGCGCACGTAATAGGTCGCGCCCGCCGCCTTGAGCTTGGCGTCGAGCGCACGCGGCAGCGCCACAAAGACGAGGTTGGCCTCGACCGGCCAGAGCGGCGCCAAGCCCACGCCTTCAAGCTCCCGCGCCAAGCGGTCGGCCATGACGTTGGCGTGGCGGGCGAGCGCAAGCCAGCGATCGTCGGCGAGGTAGGCGGCAAATTGCGCGGCAATGAAACGATGCTTCGAGAGAAGGTGCCCGCCGCGTTTGCGCCGTTCGCCGAAAAAACGCGCACGCTCGGGATCAAAGATGACAACCGCCTCCGCCGCCAGCGCCCCGCCCTTGGTGGCGCCGAACGACAGCACGTCGATCCCCGACTGCCAGGTCATCTGCGCCGGCGTGGTGTTGAGCCGCACCAGCGCATTGGCAAAACGGGCGCCGTCCATGTGCATCGCGAGCCCGCGTTCATGCGCAATCTCGCTCAGCTTTGCGATCTCGTCGGCGCGATAGATGGTGCCGGCCTCGCTGGCCTGGGTAATGGACACCGCGGCGGCGACCATTTGGTGCGGCGCCATGCCGCCGTATCCGTCGAGCGCCTTTTGCAGCGTCCGAGGCACGATCTTGGCGCCGTCGCCGGCTAGCCCCGCAAGTTTGAGGCCGCCGCCGAAAAACTCCGGTGCGCCGCATTCATCGGTGGCGATGTGGGATTCGAGGTGGCAGAACACGACGCCCCAGGGCGGCGTAACATGCGCCAGCGCGAGCGCATTGGCCGCGGTCCCCGTCGGCACCAGAAATGCCGCCACCTCGCGCTCGAAAATTTCGGACAGACGCCGCTCTACTCCGAAGGTCCAATCGTCGTTGCCGTAGCCGCGTGCATAGCCCGCGTTCGCCGCGACGATGGCGTCGAGGATGGCGGGCACAACCGGAGCGGTGTTGTCGGAGGCGAAATTCATTGATTTTCTGCAGTCATTGGTACGCCGAGCGTAGGCGGACCATTGCACTCGTGCCAGTCCCGTGATCCACTCTGCAAGCGGATTACGTCGGGACAGGCACACGCAGCCTCCGCCAGCCGGGAAAGAGGCCGCTTGTGGCCGGCCGCAGCGTCGCGACACTTGTGTTTGTGCCCGGAATTTGCCATGTTCAGCATAGGACAGCATTGCTGTCCCAATTCGTGACCCGCAAAGCGCGTGGCCATCCCTACCCTATCCGCGTGGCTCGGCGGAGAACGGAGGGGAAAAACGCGGGGTCAGCTGCCGGGGGCATGGGCGGGCCGCACGGCGGCGAACAAGCAGCCACCAGCCAGCGCGAGCGGCACAAAGGTTGCCTGCCGTGTGTTGAATCCTAGACCCTCGATGCGCGCGGTTCGGGGTGACGAAGGGGAGTGCGAGGTCGACGATGGGCGCGTCAGGTTTCGGCTTGTTTGATCCGGCGCTGGAGAAGGACTCCTGCGGCGTAGGATTCATTGCCGATATCAAGGGGCGCAAGTCGCACAAGATCGTCGAAGACGCGCTGACAATACTTGTCAATCTCGAACATCGCGGCGCGGTCGGCGCCGATCCGCGCGCCGGCGACGGCGCCGGCATTCTGGTGCAGATCCCGCACAAGTTCTTCTCCAAGCAAGCGGCCGCGCTCGGCTTCGAATTGCCGGCTCCCGGCCATTACGCGGTCGGCGCGCTGTTCCTGCCGCACGACGAACCGTGGCGGCGAGAAATCATGGAGACCTACGCCCAGGTCGCCGCGCAGGAGGGAATGACGCTGTTGGGTTGGCGCGACGTGCCGACCGACAATTCAACGCTCGGAGAATCGGTCAAGCCGACCGAGCCGGTGCACAAGCAGGTCTTTATCGCGCGCTCGCCGACGATCGCCACCGAGGACGAATTCGAGCGCCGCCTTTACATCCTGCGCAAGACCATTTCGGGCGTCATCTACGGCAAGCGGGCGCGCAGCGCATCGAACTATTATCCGGTGTCGATCTCCTGCCGCACGGTCATCTACAAGGGCATGTTCCTTGCCGACCAGCTCGGCGCTTATTACCCCGATCTGCGCGATCGGGATTTCGAAAGCGCGCTCGCGCTCGTGCATCAGCGCTTTTCGACCAACACGTTCCCGACCTGGTCGCTGGCGCATCCCTATCGCATGATCGCCCACAACGGCGAGATCAACACGCTGCGCGGCAACAACAACTGGATGGCGGCGCGGCAGGCCTCGGTTTCGTCTCCGCGGTTCGGCGACGACATCAACAAGTTGTGGCCGATCTCCTACGAGGGTCAATCAGACACCGCATGCTTCGACAATGCGCTCGAGTTTCTCACCATGGGCGGCTACTCGCTCGCGCATGCGGTGATGATGATGATCCCCGAAGCTTGGGCGGGCAATCCGCTCATGAACGAGGAGCGTCGCGCGTTTTACGAATATAACGCGGCGTTGATGGAACCGTGGGACGGCCCGGCGGCGATCGCCTTCACCAACGGCCACCAGATCGGCGCCACGCTTGATCGCAATGGCCTGCGTCCCGCGCGCTACATCGTCACCCGCGACGATCGCATCGTCATGGCGTCGGAAGTCGGCGTGCTGCCGATCCCCGAGGAAGAGATCGTCACCAAGTGGCGGCTGCAGCCGGGAAAGATGCTGCTGGTCGATCTCGACGAAGGCCGGCTTATTCCCGACGAAGAACTCAAGAGCACGCTGGCGAAGAGCCATCCCTATCGCGAGTGGCTGGACCGCACCCAGGTCGTGCTCGAAGAGCTGCCGCCGGTCGCGGAAGC
>DATJTL010000502.1:0-13874 GCA_035503415.1 Xanthobacteraceae bacterium | reverse complement strand
GCAATCTGCTCGGAGCATAGCCATGTTGGACGTCGTCATGCTGGCGATCGGTTTCGCCTTTTTCGCGTTGTCGATCGCCTACGTTTACGCCTGCGACCAGCTTTGAGGGGATTGGCCATGATCTTCGATTACGCACTCTCCGGCCTCGTGACCGCGGGGCTGCTCGTCTACCTCGTTTATGCGCTGCTCAAGCCCGAGCAGCTCTGAGGGGATAATGACCATGACCGCCATCGGTTGGGCCCAGATTGTGCTCTATTGCGCGATCATCATCGCGATCACGCCCGTTCTCGGCCGCTACATGACCCTCGTGTTCAACGGCGAGCGCACGTTTCTCTCGCCGATCCTGCGCCCGGTCGAGGTCGCGATCTACAAGGTGAGCGGCGTCGACGAGCGACACGAGCAGCATGCAGTGACCTATACGGTCGGCATGCTGTTGTTCCACGTCTTCGGCTTTCTGCTGCTTTATGCCTTGATGCGCGTGCAGCAATGGCTGCCGTTCAACCCTGCCGGTCAGTCCGCGGTCGCGCCGGATCTGTCGTTCAACACGGCGATCAGCTTCATCACCAATACCAACTGGCAGAACTACGGCGGCGAAAGCACGATGTCCTACCTCGTGCAGATGCTTGGCCTCACGCACCAGAACTATCTGTCGGCAGCGACCGGCATCGCGCTCGCGGTCGCGCTCATTCGCGGCTTCGCGCGCCACTCGGTGCGCACCGTCGGCAATTTCTGGGTCGATGTCACCCGCTGCACGCTCTACATCCTCATTCCGATCTGCGTCCCCTATGCGCTGTTCCTGGTCTGGCAGGGCATCCCGCAGACGCTCGGCCCATACGTGGACGCCACCACGCTCGAGGGCGCCAAACAGACCATCAGCCTCGGCCCGGTCGCCTCGCAGATCGCGATCAAGATGCTCGGCACCAACGGCGGCGGCTTTTTCAACGCCAACGCTTCCCATCCGTTCGAAAACCCGACCGCCTTGTCAAACTTCGTGCAGATGATCTCGATCTTCGCGATCGGTGCCGCCCTGACCAACGTGTTTGGCCGCATGGTTGGCAACCAGAAGCAAGGCTGGGCCATTCTGGCGGCCATGGGCGTGCTGTTCATCGCCGCAGTTGCTGTCTGCTACGCCGCCGAAGCGCATGGCAACGATCTCCTTAATGCACTCGGCCTTACCGGCGGCAACATGGAGGGCAAGGAGGTCCGTTTCGGCATCGTCGGATCGGCGCTGTTCGCCGTTATCACCACTGCGGCCTCCTGCGGGGCGGTCAACGCCATGCATGACTCGTTCACCGCAATCGGCGGCATGATCCCGCTCATCGAAATGCAGCTGGGCGAGATTATCGTCGGCGGCGTCGGCGCAGGCCTCTACGGCATGCTGCTGTTCGTCATCATCTCGATCTTCGTCGCCGGCCTGATGGTGGGCCGCACGCCCGAATACGTGGGCAAGAAAATCGAGGCGAAGGAAGTCAAGATGGCGATGCTCGCCCTGCTCGTCCTGCCGCTGATGTATCTCGGGTGGACGGCCGTCGCGCTGCTGGTGCCGTCCGCGGTCGCGGCCATGGGTAATCCCGGGCCGCACGGCTTTACCGAGGTGCTGTACGCCTACGTCTCGCAGGACGCCAACAACGGTTCCGCATTTGCCGGGCTAAGCGCCAATACCACGTTCTACAATCTCACCGGCGCGGTCGCCATGTTCGTCGGGCGCTTCTTGATGATCATCCCAACCATGGCGATCGCCGGCTCGCTTGCCGCCAAAAAGTCGGTCCCGCCGTCCTCAGGCACGTTCCCGACCACAGGCGGTCTTTTTGTCGGCCTGCTTGTCGGTGTCATCGTCATCATGGGCGGTCTCACTTTCTTCCCGGCGCTGGCGCTCGGCCCGATCGTCGAGCACCTCGCGATCAGTGCCGGCACCGCCTTCTAGGCAAATTGAGTTCTGGAGCCACTTCGATGGAAACTTCAACTCTGCGCAGGCAAATGCCCGTCTCGGCGCTGCTCGATCCGAAGATCGTCGTGCCGGCTATTGGCTCCGCCTTCGTCAAGCTCAATCCGCGCACGCTGATCAGAAATCCGGTCATGTTCGTGCTCGAGATTGTCACCATGCTGACGACGGTGATCCTTATCCGCGATCTGATCACCGGTGGCGGACGTATCGGCTTCGAATTTCAGATCAATCTGTGGCTGTGGTTCACCGTGCTGTTCGCCAATTTTGCCGAAGCGGTCGCCGAGGGGCGAGGCAAGGCGCAGGCCGACACGCTGCGGCGGCAGCGCACCGAGACCCAGGCCAAGCTGATCACCGGCGCCGGCGATCAGCAGAATTTTCGGCTGGTTCCGAGCACAAACCTCAAAGTCGGCGACGTCGTTCTGGTCGAGCCCGGCGACACGATCCCCTCGGACGGTGAGGTGATCGAGGGCATGGCCTCGGTCAACGAAGCGGCGATCACGGGCGAGTCGGCGCCGGTGATCCGCGAATCCGGCGGCGACCGCTCCGCCGTTACCGGCGGCACGCAGGTCCTGTCCGACTGGATCCGCGTGCGTATCACCGCCGCGCCCGGCTCGACATTCCTCGACCGCATGATCCGGCTGGTGGAAGGTGCCGAGCGGCAAAAGACGCCGAACGAGATCGCACTCGACATTCTGCTCGTCGGCCTCACCATCATCTTCGTGTTCGCGACCGCGACAATCCCGAGCTTCGTCCACTATGCCGGGAGCTCGATTTCAATTGTCATCCTGGTCGCGCTGTTCGTCACCCTGATCCCGACGACGATCGGCGCGCTGCTATCAGCCATCGGCATCGCCGGCATGAACCGGCTGGTCCGCTTCAACGTGCTCGCCATGTCCGGCCGCGCGGTCGAGGCCGCGGGCGACGTCGATACGCTGCTGCTCGACAAGACCGGCACCATCACGCTCGGCAACCGCCAAGCGACCGAATTCAAGCCGGTGCACGGCGTGACCGAGCAGGAGCTGGCGGATGCGGCACAGCTTGCATCGCTCGCCGACGAGACGCCGGAAGGACGCTCGATCGTCGTTCTGGCCAAGGAAAAGTATGGCATCCGCGGCCGAGAGCTTGCCGACATGCGGGCAAACTTTATTCCGTTTACCGCGCAGACGCGGATGAGCGGCGTCGAGATCGGCGATTCGTGGATCCGCAAGGGCGCGGTAGATGCGATCCTGAATTATCTGAATAGCGGACCCAATGTTGTGTCCGGCAATGCCGTCCAAGTCCTGCGCCCAACCGTCAGCGCCGACACCGTACGCGAGATCAACGCAATAGCCGACACCATCGCCAAATCGGGCGGCACGCCGCTGGCGGTCGCCAAGGACGGCCGCGTCCTCGGCGTCATACACCTCAAGGACATCGTCAAAGGCGGCATCCGCGAGCGTTTCGCCGAGCTGCGCCGCATGGGCATCCGCACCGTCATGATTACCGGCGACAACCCGATGACCGCGGCAGCGATCGCCGCGGAAGCAGGCGTCGACGATTTCCTGGCGCAGGCGACACCGGAGGACAAGCTTCGCCTGATCCGCAATGAGCAGTCGAATGGCAAGCTCGTTGCCATGTGCGGGGACGGCACCAACGACGCGCCGGCTCTGGCGCAGGCCGACGTCGGCGTGGCGATGAACACCGGCACGCAGGCCGCACGCGAAGCCGGCAACATGGTTGATCTCGACTCCAATCCGACCAAGCTCATCGAGATTGTCGAGATCGGCAAACAGCTTCTGATGACACGCGGGGCGCTCACCACGTTCTCGATCGCCAACGACGTGGCGAAGTACTTCGCCATCATCCCGGCGATGTTCGTGGCGTTCTACCCGCAACTCCAGGCGCTCAACATCATGCGGCTTTCGACGCCGACGAGCGCCATACTCTCGGCCATCATCTTCAACGCGCTCATCATCATCGCGCTGATCCCCCTGTCGCTGAAAGGCGTGCGCTATCGGCCGATCGGGGCTGGTCCGCTGCTCCTGCGCAATTTGTGGATCTATGGCGGCGGCGGCGTGATCATTCCCTTTATCGGCATCAAGGCCATCGACCTCATCGTCACGGCCTTGCACCTGGCTTAAGGAGCACAACGTCATGTTGCGCGAAATCCGTCCGGCGATCCTCCTTCTGGTTATCCTGACGCTTATCACCGGTCTCGTTTATCCGCTGGCGATGACCGGAATAGCCCAGATGATCTTCCCCCATCAGGCCAACGGCAGCATGATCGAGCGCGACGGCAAGGTCATTGGCTCCGAGCTGATCGGTCAGAACTTCACCAGCGACAAGTATTTCCACGGGCGGCCGTCGGCCACGACCGCGACCGATCCAAACGACCCGACCAAGACCGTGCCCGCGCCATACAACGCCGCCAATTCCGGCGGATCGAATCTGGGGCCGTCCAACAAGGCGCTGATCGATCGCGTCAAGGCCGATATTGCCAAGCTGCAGAAAGAGAATCCGGGCACGCCCGTTCCCATCGATCTGGTTACCACTTCGGGCAGCGGCTTGGACCCCGACATCTCGCCGGAGGCGGCGTTCTTCCAAGTTCCCCGTATTGCCAAGGCACGCAATCTGCCCGAAGATCAGATTCGGGAGCTCGTCGAGGATCATACGGAGGGCCGTCTGTTCGGATTGTTGGGCGAGCCGCACGTGAATGTGCTTGAGCTCAACTTGGCGCTCGACCGCTTGACCTCCGGGTAGGCTGGCGAATCCGGATAGGCGAGATATCTAATCAGGATGGCGGATCAGCGGCGCGATTCCGAGCACCGACCCTCACCGGAAGCGCTCCTCGAGGCGGCGCGCCGCGAGGAGCGCCGCGTCGGCAAGCTTCGAATCTTCGTCGGCGCCGCGCCCGGCGTCGGCAAAACCTACGAGATGCTGCAACAGGCTCAGGCCCGCAAGAAGGACGGCTACGACATCGTCATCGGCGTCGTCGAGACCCATGGCCGACGCGAGACCGAAGCGCTGCTGGCGGGGCTCGAAGTGGTTCCCCGCCGCCGCCTGCATTACAAGGGACAGTGGCTCGAGGAGATGGATCTCGACGCCATCATCGCGCGGCGTCCACAGATCGTGCTGGTCGACGAGCTTGCCCACAGCAACGTCGAAGGCAGCCGTCATCCCAAGCGTTACCTCGACGTCGAAGAGCTGATGAGTCACGGCATCGACGTCTACACGACCGTCAATATTCAGCACATTGAAAGCCTAAACGACGTGGTCGCCCAGATCACGCACGTGCGCGTGCGCGAAACCGTGCCCGACGCCGTGTTCGACCGGGCCGACGCCGTAGAAATTGTCGATCTGACGCCGGACGATCTCATCCAGCGGCTGCGCGAAGGAAAGGTCTACGTGCCGCGGCAGGCCGAGCGTGCGCTCGAGCATTTCTTCTCCCCGGCGAATCTGACCGCTTTGCGCGAACTCGCGCTTCGGCGCACCGCCGAGCGCGTCGACGAGCAATTGCTCAACGAGATGCAGGCGCACGCCATCCCGGGCCCATGGCCCGCGGGAGAGCGCGTCCTGGTCTGCATCAGCGAAGATCCACGCGGCGCCGGACTTGTGCGTTACGCCAAACGGCTTGCCGATCGCCTGCACGGGCCTTGGGTGGCGCTCTACGTCGAGGGACGACGCAGCCTGCAGCTCAACGACGTCGAACGCGACCGCGTCGCCGATACGCTTCGCCTCGCCGAAGCGCTCGGCGGCGAGGCGATGACGCTACCGGCGAGCGACCACCACATCGCCGAGGACATCATCGGCTATTCGCAATCCAACAACGTCACGCACATCGTGATCGGCAAGTCGGAACGCACGCGCTGGTTCGAGATCTTGCACGGCTCGGTGGTCCACGATCTGGTGCGCCGGTCCGGCAACATCAGCGTGCACGTCATTTCTGGCGACACCATTGCCGGCCAGCCAATACCGAAGAAGTCGGTGCGCGCCGCGGAGCGTGACCGAGTCTTCGATCCCCTCCCCTACATTGCCGCACTGCTCTCGGTTGCGGCAGCCCTCGGCTTCGGCGAAGTCATCTGGCGATGGGTCGGACGCGTCAACATCGACCTCGTGTTTCTCACCGCGGTGGTTGCCACGGCCGTTCGCTTCGGCCTGTGGCCCTCGCTACTGGCCAGCATCGCATCCGCTATCTGTTACAATACCTTTTTCGTCGCACCGTATTTCAGATTTACTCTCGCCGACCCGACAAATTTTTCGGCATTCGGCTTCTTCACGCTTGTCGCTGTGCTTGTCTCCAACGTCGCGGCGCGCAGCCGTACCCAGGCCGTAGCGGCGATGGAACGGGCGCGCACCACCGAGGCGCTCTATGCCTTCAGCCGCAAGCTTGCGGGCACGGCGACGCTCGACGACGTACTGTGGGCCACAGCTTATCAGACTGCGCTCATGCTCAAAGTGCGCGTCGTACTGCTCCTGCCCGAACACGGCACGATCGCCGTCAAGGCGGGCTACCCGCCGGAGGATATTCTCGACAGTGCCGATCTGGCGGCGGCCAAATGGGCCTGGGAAAACGACCGCGCCGCCGGCCGTGGCTCCGACACGCTTCCAGGGGCCAAACGCCTTTTTCTGCCGATGCATACCGGGCGCGGCGCGGTCGGTGTCATGGGCATCGACAGTGACAAGGCGGGACCGCTGCTCACGCCGGACCAGCGCCGTCTGCTCGACGCCCTGCGCGACCAAGGAGCGCTGGCGATCGAGCGGGTCGGATTGGTCGAAGAGATGGACCGCATCGAGCGCGCCGCCGAAACCGAACGCTTGCGGTCGGCACTGCTCACCTCGATCTCTCACGATCTGAAGACACCGCTCGCTGCGGTGCTCGGCGCGGCCGGCACCCTGCGCGATCTGGAGACAAAACTTTCCTCCGGCGAGAAGGCCGACCTGTTGGCGACCATCATCGACGAATCGGAACGGCTCAACCGTTTCATCGCCAACTTGCTCGACATGACCAAGCTCGAATCCGGCGCCGTTTCGCCCAATGTCGCGCTCCATGATCTCGGCGAGATCGTCGGCAGCGCGTTGCGCCGGGCGAGCCGCATCCTGTCGCAGCACAAGGTCGAACTGGAGCTCGCCCCGGACCTGCCCATGCTCGAGCTCGACGCCGTGCTGTTCGAACAGGTCTTGTTCAATCTGCTCGACAATGCCGCCAAATATGCGCCGGCAGGGACCACAATCTGCATCGAGAGCTGGCGCAGCGGCGACTCCATCTGCCTGCGCGTCCTCGACGAAGGCAGCGGTATTCCCGCCGGCGATCTCGAGAACATTTTCGATAAGTTCTATCGCGCGCAGAAGGGCGATCAGGTGCGTGCCGGAACCGGGCTCGGGCTTGCGATCTCGCGCGGCTTCGTCGAGGCGATGCGCGGCACCATCGTCGCGGCCAACCGTCCCGACCGGTCCGGCGCCATGTTCACGATCTGCCTGCCGATCCCGCGCCAGCGGCAGGGTTTGGATGCCGCCGCATGAATGCCGCTCCGCTCCGCGTCCTGGTGGTCGACGACGAGCCGCCTATTCGCAAGCTGCTGCGCATGGGGCTCTCCGCGCACGGCTATCAGATTCTCGAGGCGTCCACCGGCAAGGCCGCCCTCGACATGCTCGGCCAGGCTCCGGACCTAGTCATTCTCGATCTCGGTCTACCCGACACGCAGGGCCACGAGTTGCTGCGAACTATTCGCACGCGCAGCGAAAGCGTCCCGATTGTTGTTCTTTCCAGCCGCGGCGACGAAGCCGGCAAGGTGCAGGCGCTCGATTTTGGCGCCGACGATTATGTGACCAAGCCGTTCGGCATGGATGAGCTGCTGGCGCGCATGCGCGCGGCGCTGCGCCATCAATTGCAGACCCATGGCGAGCGGCCGGTCTTCCGAGTCGGCGATCTGTCCGTCGACCTCGTCCGCCGCTTGGTCAAGGTGAGTGATAAAGAGGTCAAGCTTTCGCCTAAGGAGTACGACCTGCTGCGCGTACTGGTTCAGCACGCCGGCAAAGTGCTGACTCATAAGTTCTTGCTGGGTGAATTGTGGGACGACCTGACTGACGCCCAGTATCTTCGTGTCTATGTCCGGCAGCTGCGACAAAAGATCGAGGCCGATCCGGAACGGCCGCAGTACCTTCTCACCGAGACCGGAATAGGCTATCGGCTGCGCGCTCCCGATTGAGAGCAGGACAATTCCTCGTTTCCGTCATTACCGCCGTCGCCCGTCGATCGCTCAGAAGCAGACATGAAGATCGCAGACCTCCTTTCACCCAACAACGCGACGATCGACATCGCTGCGGCCGACAAACAGAAGGTTATGCAAACTCTGGCGCAAAGGGCCGGCGCGATCGTGGCCGTGCTCCCCGATCATATTCTTGCCGAATTGTGCAAACGTGAGGAACTCGGCTCGACCGGGGTTGGCGGCGGCGTGGCGTTGCCACATGCGAGATTTGAGGAGCTTGCCGAGCCGATTGGGTTGCTGCTGCGGCTGCGCAAACCGATCGATTTCGACGCGGTGGACGGCGAGCCGGTCGACATTGTATTCCTGTTGCTGCTGCCGGAAACTGGAGAAGGCAAGCAACTCGGCGCGCTGGCTTTGATCTCGCGCAAGCTGCGGGATCCGAAAATCACCACCGCGCTGCGCGAAGCGCGCGACGGCCGGGAAATGTACCGCGCTTTAGCGGTCGAGTGAGCAAGCCCGCGGCAGAATGCCCGGGCAAAATCAAAGCGGTCGTCCTCTGATCCTCACATTCGCATGAGAAGCTGCCGAACCCAGATGTGGACGTTAGCATCGAATCGCTAGGAGGAATCAATGGTTGACGAACTCATCCTCTACACCAATCCGCAATCGCGCGGCCGCATCGCACGCTGGATGCTGGAAGAGATCGGCCAACCCTACCGCACCGAACTGATCGACTACGCCACGATGATGAAGGCACCCGCGTATCTCGCCATCAACCCGATGGGCAAGGTGCCGGCACTGCAGCACGGCGAGACCGTGGTCACCGAAACGGCCGCCATCTGTGCCTACCTCGCAGACGCCTTTCCGCAGGCCCGTCTGGCGCCGCCGCCGGGAGATCGTTTTCGCGGCCCCTATTACCGCTGGCTGTTCTTTTCGGCCGGCCCCGTGGAAGCCGCTGTCAGCAATAAGGCGCTCGGGGTTGTGGTGCCGCCGGAGCGCGAGCGCATGATGGGATATGGGCGGATCGAACTCGTTATGAGCACTCTCGAAGCGGCGTTGTCTCGGTCCGAGTACCTGGCCGGCGACAATTTCACTGCCGCCGACCTCTATGTCGGCTCGCAACTCGGCTTCGGCATGATGTTTGGCACGATCGAGAAGCGGCCGGCATTCGAAGGCTACTGGCAACGGATCAGCGCGCGCCCCGCCTGGAAGCGCGCGACAGAACTCGACGACGCCTTAATGTCTCCACAGGCGGCACGCTGATCCGCCCGCCTTCCTTGTAAGGCATAGCGCTAGCCGTTAAGGTTCCCGCGCGTGAATTGGGGCTTGTAGCGGTTCGAGTTGGGGTATGGCTCCAAGGGTGCGGGGCGAATTGCCAAAAGGACGGGGCCAGTACTCGGTCGCCGCGATTTTATTACTATGCGCCGCGCTTAGCGTGACAGCACCGCGCCCGCTCGCCGCCGAAACAATGGAGGCGGCGCTCGCCAAGGCTTATCAGAACAATCCGCAACTCAACGCGCAGCGCGCTATCCTCCGGCAAGCTGACGAGGGCGTACCCGAGGCGCTCTCCGGTTATCGTCCCACCATTTCGGCGAACGCGACGTTGGGGCGCGAGTACACCAATGTTACGCAAGAAATTCCGCCGCTGCCGCCGACCTTGCCGAATGGCGTGAGATTTTCGGCTCAGGGCCTGACCACACCGCGCTCGGTCGGCCTGACTGGCACAGAGACGCTGTTTAATGGCGAGCAGACCTCCAACAGGGTCCGCAAAGCCGAAAGCCAGGTTTCGCAGGCACGCGAGACGTTGCGGATGATGGAAGAGTCCGTGCTGCTCGCAGCCGCGACCGTGTACATGGACGTGTCGCGCGACAGCGCCAACCTCGAAGTGCAGCAGAACAACGTCCGCGTTCTCGAGCGCACACTGCAGGACACGCGCAACCGCTTCACCGCCGGCCAAGTAACGACGACCGACGTCGCCCAAGCCGAAGCGCAATTGGCGGCAGCCCAGGCGACCCTGCATACCGCTGAGGCGACGCTGATGATAACGCGCGCCAATTATCGGCGCATCATCGGGGTCGACCCGACAAACTTGGCCGCGGCCTCGCCGGTGGACAGGCTTTCGCCATCGACGTTGAACGCCGCAATCTCGGTCGGGATCCAGCAAAACCCCTCGGTTATCGCCGCGCTTTACGGCGTCGACGTGGCGCAGCTGCAAGTCAAGATCGCCGAGGGCGCCTTATGGCCGACCCTGACCGGCGAGTACGCCATCCAGAAGCAGCTCGAGCCGGCCTTGCTGACGCCCAAGGAATTCACCAACGAGGTCATGCTCAATCTTTCGGTCCCGCTCTATCAGGGCGGAGCGGAATACTCGGCCATCCGGCTCAACAAGGAGGCGGTCGACCAGCAACGCTTGACCGTCGATCAGGTGCGCGATCAGACCCGCGCCGACGTCGTGACGGCATGGGGACAGCTGCAGGCCGCCAAGGCGCAAGTCGAGGCCGCGAACCGCGAGAACGAGGCTGCGGAGCGGGCGCTGACCGGTGTCCGCAACGAGGCGCTGGCCGGTCAACGCACCACCCAGGACGTGCTCAATGCCGAACAGGTTCTAGTCAATGCACGACAAACCCTGATCGTCGCGCAACACGACCGCGTCGTCGCTTCGTACAGCCTGCTCTCGGCCGTCGGCCGGCTGTCGGCACAGGAGCTCAGGCTTCCGGTCCCGATCTACGATCCGCAGGTACACTATCAGCAGGTGCGCGACAGCTGGATCGGCCTGCGCACGCCGAGCGGGCAGTGACGCGCAGGCTCGCGTCGAGAGCCGATGAGTGTGGCAATCCGGCAACGCCCGCTCGGCCGCGTGTATTCACTGAGGTATCCGGCGTTGACGGCACATACCGCCCATGCACAATCGGCGGGCTACCGGTAAGTGGCGTCGCGTGCTGGCTACTGTAGGTGGCATGGGGGGTGTTATGTGGTGGCGTGCGTTGCTTGCCGGCGGCCTCCTCGCAGGCCTGCTCGGTGCGTGCGCGGTCGTCGATCCGGTTGACTGGCGCTATGACACCATAAGCCGCAGCCTGGCGAAGGCGCGCGACGAAGCGATTTTCCTTAACATCATCCGCGCCAGCCATGACTATCCGCTGGCATTTACCACTATCGCCAACGTCACCCCGACGATGACGAATACGTCGTCGTTTGCATTGCCCTCGTTCAGCCTCGGCCCGCCGAACTGTCTGCCGGGACTGTCAGGAACGACTCGGTCTATTTCATGTTCATACCCAACCGGGATACCGGGGGCCGCCGTCGGCCTCAACAACAGCACTGCCTCGAACGCAACCGCGGTCAGCAGCAATTTCAATATATCGACCGAGGAAACCGGCAGCTTCTATCAGGGCTTCCTCAAGCCGATCGATCTGCAAATTCTCAATTATTTCATCCGCCAGGGCTATCCGCGCGAATTGCTGTTCTGGTTGTTTGCCGATTCCTTCCAATTCCAGCTCGGTCAGTCGCCGGCTAACGCCTTGGGCTATTACTATAATCCGCCGAACTCCTACGGCTGCCCCAGTGGCAAGCTGGCGGGGGTGGAGCGGATTTGCTTCAGGGACTGGGTTTGGGCGGCCGTGCTGTCCGGACTCACTGTCGAAGATAAGACCATACTGAAACCCGGTGGTGGCGGCTCACGCAGCAATCGTGAATCAAGCAGCGGCAACAGCGGAGCTAAGGGGACGGAAACGACGACGGTAACCCGCTTCTGCTTCAGCCCGTTCCTGCAGCACCAGGCCATCAGCGACATGGGCCCGCAGGCGGCAACGATAAAGCAGTATCTGCCTGTCAGCATATCGTTGATCAAGCCGGATCAGTATTGCGGCAATTGGAGTGACCAGGCGGCGCAGAAGCAAATAACAGAGCCCCAGGAAGATACTTTCAAGCTCAACTTCGGGCCATACACGTTTCGTATCGTCCCGCGCTCGGCCTTTGGCGTCTTCGAGTTCCTCGGCAACCTGCTAAAAGTACAAGAGGGCAACGCGCAACCGAATCCGGATGCTTTTGTTGTGCCACCACGACCCGGCCTGCCGCTGGTCACCGACGCGCCGCCGATTTTGATCACCGCGCACGGTGAGCCCTTGATTGTCGTTCTGCACGAATCCGGAGAAAATTGCTTCTCCCATACTTGGTTCTACGACGGCGACTATTGCGTGCCGCAGCAAGCCGACAATACCAAGCGCATCTTCAGCCTGCTGGCGCAGCTTATCGCCATCGAAACACAGGCGACTGATCTGTCGATTACGCCGGTGGTGCGCGTTATCCAGTAGCTGATTTTTCCGTCCGCGCCCGCCCGGCCTGCGCGTCTAATCCGGAATAACTGGCAGCAAAAGGTGCGAGGGCCGCGCCCGATCGTGATAGATCTTGTGCAGCACCGTTTTGCTCGAACAGATGTGGTAAGGCACGTATTCGGCATTGGTGGCGCCAGCGACGCCGGTCGGCAGATCGAGGCTGGTAATGTCGAGGCAAATACGATGGCCTTGGCGAAAAAGGTTGGCGGTCGCCATCACCTCGATCTGATACTCCTCGATGGCGCCCGGCGTGACCGGTTTGTGCGCCTGCCTGGTGAGCGGATGCCACGGCCAGTACGGCTTTGAGCGCGCAGAATCGAGCGCCCGATGCGAGGCCTTGAGCCAGCCGCGCGTGACTTCGCGCTCGGGCAGATTGTTCGGCACTTCGCGCTCGCCCTCGCGCACGCTCCGTACCGACACGTCGGGCCCCACGTCCTTGAGAATCACGATCCAGTTCGTGTCGTCCTGGTCGATCGACGCATAGAGCGTCAACGCGATCGGACCGGCCACCAGCACGTCGTGCGGCAACGGATCGGTCATGTAGCGCAGGCGCTGGATGATGCCGGTTTGCGAGGGCGGCATCTGCACGAAAGCGTCCGGCGGCTGCGTTTCGCTCGCGCTCGACGGCGCCGGCTGATCAGTCGAAAGCCGCTCCCAGCTTTTCAGATAAAGCTTGGTCCATTGTGTTTGCGGCGGCGGCCAGTCGCTCGCCGTGCGCCATTCGTTGGCGCCCATCACCCAGAAGCGCACCGGCGGCTCGTCCATGATGCCGGTGTCGATCCCCTTGAGCCAATAATCGTGCCAGCGCAGCACCTCGCCGTGAAAAGTGTGAAACGGCCGCTCAAGGTGCGCTGGGCCGGCGAGCAGCAGCTTCTTCGAGGCCTCGATGTTGCGATACCAATGCTGGCAGCCGTTGAGGTGGGTCTTGTAAGTGTAGCCGTACCAGCCCGAGCCCGTATAGGTCGGCGTCTTGATGTCGGCGAATTCGGCTTCGCTCTTTTGCACCGCCGCCTCGCTGTCGAACGGATCGACCAGCAAGTTGTAGTACGGCGGCATGTGCTGGCCCTTCTGCGCGATCACATTGTAGACGTGCGGGTACATTTTATAGTCGGGATTGTTGATGGCTTCGCGCCAGAGCTTCTCCCGCTCCGTCGGCAGCGCCGCAGGCGGCCCCTTGTGCTGATGCATCGCCGAGAAATGGCCGACAAGATAACGAAACAGATGGATCACGCCCCCCGGATATTCGTCGCGGAAGCCGCCCAGCTCGCCGTAGGCGCCGCGCGAGTCGAAGGGAAAGATCGCCCGCAGATGCGGCGGCTGTTTTTTCGCCGCCGCGAGCTGCTCGGCTCCGAAGCCGGATATGCCAACCATGCCGACATTGCCGTCGCACCAGGGCTGCGCCGCGATCCATTC
>DATJTL010000501.1:0-20047 GCA_035503415.1 Xanthobacteraceae bacterium | reverse complement strand
GGCTTGATCGACGAGGACCACCCGCTCTCGCTCGGCTGCATCGAGCGCGCCTGCCGCCAAATGCAGCGTAAGCTCCTCCGTTCGGCCGATCTTGTCGTCGGGCTCGGCTACGACACCGTCGAGGTGGAATACGAGGCCTGGATCGGCGAGGTGCCGCTCGTCCAGATCGACATCGAGGCGGTCGATGTCGCGCCATCGGTCCGGCTCGCGCATCAAGTCACGGGCGATCTCGACTCGTCCTTTCGCCGTCTCGTCACGCACCCGCCCGCGGATGCGAAATGGAGCGCGGACGCCCTCGCCACCCATCGTCGCGCCTTCGCGGTGGCGCTGCGGCCGGGCAACGGATCGTTCACCGCACATGCGGCGATCGACGCGGTGCGTCGCGCGCTGCCAAAGGAAGGGGTGCTCGCCTTCGACGTCGGCGCACACACCCATCAGATCGCGAGCCAGTGGACCGCGCACGCGCCGAAAAGCTTCCTCATTACCAACGGCTGGTCGTCGATGGGCTTTGGCCTGCCCGCCGCAATCGCGGCAAAACTGGCACGGCCCGATCTGCCCGTGGTTTGCCTGATCGGCGACGGCTGCTTCCAGATGACCTGCGGCGAGGTCGCGGTCGCCAAGCGCCTCGGCATCACGCTGCCGATTGTCGTGCTCGACGACAAATGGCTGGCGCTGATCAAGGTGAAGCAGATTCGCCGGCAATTTCGACTCTATGGCACGGCGCTGCAGGACGAGGACTATGGTGAGCCGCCGGCGCATTATTTTGGCGTACCGGCGCGCGGGGTGCGCAACGCCGCGGCGCTGGAGGAGGCCATAACCGCCGCGCTTGCCGCTGCTGGTCCGACCGTGATCGAAGCGGTCGTCGATTCCGAGCACTACATCGATACGGTCTACGATTAAGTCGCAGCCTGCCCGAGCTGCGTTGCCGGCATTTCCGTCCCCGGATTTCGCTACCGTCCTACCGTTCGTTAACGTCTCGTTAGGGTTAACGGATTACGAATTGCGAACCCCGCCACAGAGGCGTCATCGGCCCCGCTTTCAAGCCTTTGTAGTCCTGTCTTTGTAGCGGTCTTGGCAGCGCTATTGCAGCGATCGAGATGCGTTCAACCCGATCCCGCCCTGCACGTCTGTTTGCCTCGGTTGCGCTCGCCGCCGCAATCGCAGCGCTGGCGGCCGGTTGCCAGACCACCCAAAGCACAGCGACGACCGGATCGCTGGCGCTAGCCCCGCCTGACGATCGGCCCCAAGCGGATTGGCGCCGCGATATTGCGGTCTACGGCCAGCAATATCGCGCCGACCCGTCGAACCTCGATGTCGCCCTGCACTATGCGCAGGCGCTTCGTGCCACCGGCCAGCGCGCCCAGGCACTCGCGGTGCTGCAGCGAGCTTCGATCGCCAACCCGTACAACCGGGTCGTGCTCGGCGAGTACGGCCGGGCGCTCGCGGAAAACGGCGACTATCAGCAAGCCTTCGACGTGCTCAACCGCGCCCACACGCCCGATCAGCCCGACTGGCACATTCTCTCCGCGCAGGGCGCCGTGCTCGACCAGATGGGGCGTCACACGGAAGCGCAGCGCTATTACCAGACCGCGCTCAAGATCGTCCCCAACGAACCCTCGATTCTCTCCAATCTCGGTCTTTCATATGCGCTCGCTCACGACCTGCCTGACGCCGAAAAGGCGCTCCGTCAGGCGGTGGCGCAGCACCCGATCGATCCGCGGGTGCGGCAGAATCTGGCGCTGGTCGTCGGACTGGAGGGGCGCTTCGCCGAGGCCGAAACCATTGCGCGCGCCGATCTGCCGCCGGACCAGGCCGCCGCCAACGTCGCCTATTTACAGCAGATGCTGGCGCGGCCCGACGCCCTGCAAAAACAAAGACCAAGTCTGCGTGCGCCGGCCGGACAGAGCTAAGACGAATTAGTCTACCGGCGATATTCCGGACGCTGTCGGCGATCAGCTCTTATTGAAGCGCCATCACGCGGATCGCCGCCGGGCCGAGAATCACGACGAACAATACCGGCAGGAAGAACACGATCATCGGCACGGTGAGCTTGGGCGGTAACGCGGCCGCCTTCTTTTCCGCCTCCGACATGCGCATATCGCGATTTTCCTGGGCCAGAACCCGCATCGTGGCGCCGAGCGGCGTGCCGTAGCGTTCGGCCTGCTGCAAGGCGAGGCAAACGGCCTTCACGCCTTCGAGGCCGGTGCGCTGCGCCAGATGCTCGTAAGCCTGGCGGCGATCCGGCAGGTAGGACAGTTCGGCGGTGGTCAGCGTCAGCTCCTCGGCCAACGCCACCGACTGCGATCCGATCTCGTCGCTCACTTTGCGGAACGCTGCCTCGATCGACATGCCGGATTCGACGCAGATCAGGAGCAGATCGAGCGCATCGGGAAAGGCACGCTTGATCGATGTCTGCCGCCGTTCAATCCTGTTCCGCAGGAACAGGTTCGGGCTGTAGACGCCGAAATAGGCAGCTCCGATGCACATGCCGAGCTTCACCGGCAACGAATAATCGAGTTTCAACACGATAAAGATGTAGAACGCTGCGGTCAGAAGCATGACGACCGGCATCGCCATGCGGAAAAACAGATAAGTGATATACGGCGCGTGGCCGCGATAACCGGCCTGCATGAGCATGCTACGCGCCTGCTCCTGGCCGAGCCATTTGTTCAAGTCGAGATTGTCGACAACCGTCTTCATGTACGCGCGCGGCGATTGCCGCAACGCGACCTTGCTGCCCTGCACCATCCGCTCGCGCTCACGCTGGCGAATTTTGTCGCGTTCGAGAGCCACCGCCTTCATGCGCTTGTTGAGCGTGTCGGGGGCCAAGAGCGGCATCGCCAGCGTGATCACCGTGGCGCCGGCCGCAATAGCGGCGAACAGCATGGTGAGCACCTGCGGATCGAGCAGCTGTTCGATGAGATAACGCATCGGCGGCTCAGAAGTCGAAGTTGATCATCTTGCGCATCACGAAAATGCCGATGGTCATCCATACGGCGCAGGCAGCGAGCATCATGCGGCCGAGGTGCTCGGTCCACAGCAGCTCGATGTAGCTCGGGCTGGTGAAATAGACGAGGCTCAACACGACGATCGGCAGCGAGCCGATAATTGCCGCCGAGGCCTTGGCCTCCTGCGACATCGCGTTGATCTTGGCCTTCATTTTCTTGCGCTCACGCAGCACGCGCGACAGGTTGCCGAGCGCCTCGGAGAGATTGCCGCCTGCGCGCTGCTGGATCGACACGACGATGCCGAAGAAATTCGCTTCCGCGACCGGTATGCGCTCGTAGAGCTTGAGGCAGGCCTCGCCGAGCGGGATACCGATGGTCTGCGTCTCGATGATCCCGCGGAATTCGCTGCGGATCGGCTCGGGTGCCTCCAGCGCGATCAATTTGAGGCTGTCGAGCAGCGGCAGGCCGGCCTTGATGCCGCGCACGATCACGTCCACCGAGTCGGGCAAGCCGTTGAGGAAACGCGCTTCCCGCCGCTTCTTGAGGAACTTGAGCATCCACTGCGGCAGCCCGAATCCAGCGGCGAACGCGAAGGCGAGCGTGGGGACCAAACCCGCTCCCGCCAACAGCGCAATAAAAAATACGAAGACGCCGACCCCGACCGAGATCAGAATGAATTGCCGTTTCGACCAGTTCAAGCCGGCCTGCGATAGGCGCACCGAGAGCGGTGCACGCTTGGCTTTCTTCTGCCGCTCCTCCAGCCCCTTGAGTGCGCCTTCAATCTGTTCGCGGCGGGGCTTCTGCGCGGCCCGCGTCGGTCGCGCCAACGGTTCGGAACGCGCGACGCTCGCCATGCGCCGTTCCGTCTTCCGCTCGCCCGAGAGGATTGGATAGACGAAGACCCAGGCGACTCCGCCGATCGCAACCGCCACCAGAAAAAACAGCGCATAGCTCTGCATTGCGGTGTCGCCTCAATGGCTGCGCGCCGGCTCTTCGGCGACTTCAGCGGCGTCGAGCGCAGCCGCCAAACGCACCTCTTCGCCGTAATAGCGCGCGCGGTCCCAAAATTTGGGGCGGCCGATTCCGGTCGACTTATGCCGACCAATAAGGTTGCCGTTGGCGTCTTCGCCAGTGATCTCGTAGATAAATAGATCCTGGGTGATGATGACGTCACCTTCCATGCCCATCACCTCGGTGATGTGGGTGATGCGCCGCGAACCATCGCGCAGGCGCGCGCCATGCACGATGATATCGATGGAGCCGCAGATCATCTCGCGGATGGTGCGCGAGGGCAGCGTGTAACCGCCCATGGTGATCATGGATTCGATGCGCGAAAGCGCCTCGCGCGGGCTGTTGGCGTGCAGCGTGCCCATCGAGCCGTCGTGACCGGTATTCATCGCCTGCAGCAGGTCGAAGGCTTCCGGTCCGCGCACCTCGCCGACGATGATGCGTTCCGGCCGCATGCGCAGGCAGTTCTTCACCAGGTCGCGCATCGTGATCTGACCCTCGCCCTCGAGATTCGGCGGCCGCGTTTCCAGCCTCACCACGTGCGGCTGCTGCAATTGCAGTTCGGCGGCGTCCTCGCAGGTGATGATGCGCTCGTCATCGTCGATGTGGCTGGTCAGGCAGTTGAGCAGCGTGGTCTTGCCCGAACCGGTTCCTCCGGAAACCAGCGTATTGATCCGGCAGCGTCCGACCACCTTGAGGATTTCGGCGCCCTCCGGAGAGATCGAGCCGAACTTGACCAACTGTCCAAGCGTCAGCTTGTCCTTCTTGAATTTGCGGATGGTGAGCGCCGGGCCGTCCAGCGCCAGCGGCGGCACGATGGCGTTAACGCGCGAGCCGTCCGGCAGGCGCGCGTCGCAGATTGGCGAGGATTCGTCAACGCGGCGGCCGACCTGGCTGACGATGCGCTGGCAGATATTGAGGAGTTGCTGATTGTCGCGAAAGCGGATGCCGGTTTTCTGGATCTTGCCGGAGACTTCGATATAGACTGTGCCGGAGCCGTTCACCATGATGTCGGCGATCTCATCGCGCGCGAGCAGCGGCTCCAGCGGCCCGTAGCCGAGCACGTCGTTGCAAATGTCGTCGAGCAGATCCTCCTGCTCGGAGATCGACATCACGATGTTCTTGATCGCGATAATTTCGTTGACGATGTCGCGTATTTCTTCGCGCGCCGAGTCAGCATCGAGCTTGGCGAGCTGGCCGAGATCGATCGCCTCGATCAGCGCGCCAAAGATCGTGCTCTTGACCTCGTAATAGGATTCCGAACGGCGCGCGTCGACGGCACTCGGAATCTGCTGCGGCGGCGGCGATTTCGGTCCCGCATTGACCTTGCCCGTTGGCGCGCCGACGATTGGCGCGCCGAGGCCGGCGGACGGAAACGGCGTGCGCCCGGGTTCGCCCGACGCGGATGGCGCCGGCGGCACGGGGCTCGGCGGGGGTGCCGCGCGCGGCGCCGGCGGGGGCGGCGGTTCGAGGGTGGCTGAAGTAATTCCGGAAGTGGGACGCTTACCAAACACGACGCTACTCCAGTTATCACCTGCTTAGCCTAGAAGCTTCTCGATCAAGGGCGACAGCATGCCGCCGCGCCGTTTCTTCGGTTCGGACCGCCCGGTGAGCAGCTGGGCGAGATCGCGAAACATCTCGGCGGTACGGTGACTTGCCGAAATCTCGGCGACCATCTGCCCGTTATTGGCTGCCGCGCCGAACACCTGCGGCTCGAATGGAATGATGGCCAATGGCTCATCCTCGAGCGCTTTGGCGAAGTCCGCCGCCTTGATCTCCGGCCGCTTGGGCACGCCCACCTGGTTGAGGCAGTAGAGCGGCCGATGATCGTTTGGCCTGGAGGTCTTCAAGAAATCGTAAATATTTTTGGCGTTGCGCAGGTTCGCCAGATCGGGCGCGGCGACGATGAGAATGTCGTCGGCGCCGATCAGCGTCTGCTTGCTCCAGCCGGTCCATTGATGAGGAACGTCGAGCACGACGCAGGGCACCGTGGCGCGCAGCGAATCGAAGATCGCCTCGAACGCGTCGGCGCTGAAATCGTAGACGCGGTCAAGCGTCGCCGGCGCCGCCAGCAGGCTCAAGTGATCGGTGCACTTCGCCAGCAGCCGGTCGATGAACGCGTTGTCGATGCGGTCGGGTGAGAACACCGCCTCGGCGATGCCCTGCGGCGGATCCTGGTTGAAGTCGAGACCGGCGGTACCGAACGCGAGATCGAGATCGGTGACGACGGAATCGAGCGACAGTTCGTGCGAGATGGCAAACGCGACGTTGTGGGCGACCGTCGAGGCGCCGACACCGCCCTTGGCGCCCACTACGGCGATGATGCGGCCGACCGGCTTGGCGTCCGGCGCCGAAAACAGTCCGCACACCGCGCGCACGACCTGCAGCGTGCCGACGGGCGCGATCAGATAGTCGCTCACGCCGCGGCGCACCAGTTCGCGGTAAAGCGCGACGTCGTTGGTGCGGCCGATGACAACCACCCGCGTGCCGGCGTCACAGACCTGGGCCAATTGATCGAGCCCCGTCAGGATGTCCTCGCCCTGCCCCGCCGATTCCAGGATGATGACGTTGGGCGTCGGCGAACTCTGATACGCCTCGGACGCCGCCGCCAGTCCGCCCATCTGGATGCGCAAGTGCGCCTTGGCCATACGCCGATCCTCGCCGGCCGCTTGGATGGCGGCGGCGGAATCCACGGTCTCGCAGAACGCCTGCACCGAAACGCGAGGCGCCGGAGCAATTTGCTCGTCACGGCCGGCGATGTCGGCCGGAGCGAGTTCTTCCGCTTGGGCTAGATTGGACTGTCTCATCTCACGCCATCGTTATTGCCCGACATTGCTGAGCCTGCCCGCTGTTGGCGAGACATCGGCCGCCGGCGTCGCCGTAGGCTGGCCAAGGCGGTATTTCTCCATCACCGTGGTGCGCCGCATGGTGTAGGCCGGCGTCTCCGCGCGCGGCTGTACGAGGTCGGCAGGATCGGCAACCATCGCCGCGAGATTGTGCTGCGTGGCGCAGCCGAAGTTCCAGGGCGGCTGATTTTCGAAATAGTCGCGGTTCATGCTCGGCCCGATATCCTCGGGCCAGATGCCGCAAGGGCCGGCATCCGCGGCGATCCTCGGATAGCTGATGCGCACTGTGGCCAGCGTCCCGGCCGAGGCGCGATAATTTCGCACGGCCACGCTCTGCGGCGGCACGCCGGTTGCCGCCAGAATCGATTCCATCTCGCGCAGCGCGGCCGCCGACGAGCGTTCGTTGACGCTGCCGACCGGCAAGGCGACGATCACGCCGCCGGTTGCGTGGTCGTGCCAGGATTGCGCGAAGGCGAGCAGTTCGGCGCGTTGCGCCGGCATCAACGAGCTGCGGTTGGCTCCGATAAAGAGCTGCAGTGTGTGATCCTTCTCCGAAATGGTGATCGGATGGCGCAGCCGGTAATCGGTCGGCACGGGAGACGCGCCGGTGACCTGTTGATCGGTAGTGCAGCCGCAGACCAGCGCGGCGCCGGCGGCCACCATAGCGGCGCGCAGCAGCAGTCTCGCGCCGCCGCGCCGGCCGGCGATCATGGAGCGGACGTTGTGCATCGATCGTCTCCTGCCATCCGCTTCAATCAAGGATGAACCCGTAATTGCCGTGATAATTATCGGGCGGCGGATCGGTCCTGCCGCCAACGCCATAGATGCGATTGAGATTGCCGAGCAGCACCTGCGCCGGATCGCTCGGATCAGCGAAGCCGTCGTCGGGCCGCGACAGATCCTTGCTGGCGACCGCGCGCACGATGTAGGGCGTCACCAGGATCATCAGTTCGGTGCGCTGGTTGATGTAGTCGTTGCTCTTGAACAGCGGACCGAGAACAGGCAACTCCATCAATCCCGGAAAGCCGTTGATGTTGTGCCGCGTCGAATCCTGAATCATGCCGGCCATCGCCAGCGATCCTCCCGACGGAATTTCGACGGTGGTATCGGCGCGGCGCGTGCGGATCGAAGGAATGGTCGCCGTCGCCGTGGTGCCCGGCTCCGGGATGGTGAGCGCGTTTTGAGTGGAAAGGTCGGACACCTCGGTCGCCACCTTGAGGCTGATGCGCCCGCCGCTGAGCACGACCGGCGTGAAATTCAGGCTGACGCCGAAATTCTTAAACGAGATCGACGGCTGGCAGGTCACGGGCGCGCCCGGGGTGCTCGACGTCGCCGAACACGAATAACCGTTGAGCACCGGGAACTGTCCGCCGGCGACGAAGGTCGCGGTCTCGCCGGAGATTGCGGTGAGGTTGGGCTCGGCGAGCGTGTGGATCACGCCGGCCTGCTCCATCGCCTGCAGCGCGGCACTGATGTTTTGAAAGCCGAAGATAGCATTGGAGCCGCTGAGCGACTGTCCGTAGGCCGAGAACGGATTGGTGTTGTTGAAGTTGACCACCGCCGTTCCATAACCGACGCTGCCGGCCAGGTTGATGCCGAGCTGCTTGACCAGATCGCGCTCGACCTCGGCGACGGTGACCTTGAGCATCACCTGATCGCCGCCGCGAACAACGATCGCATTGACGATCTTGGTACCCGCACCGACGGTGGCGGCGCTGCCGTCGTTAAGAAGCCGCACTGCGATGTCGTAGGCCTGCTGCGACTCGGCATCGTTCGCCACCGAGCCTGCGAGAATGACTCCGGTGCCGATGCCCTCGACGGTCACGTCGGAGTCGGGAATCACCGCCTTGATCGCCTGGCGGATGCCGTTGAGATCGCGCGTCACCGCGAGGTCGAATCCGGCGATCTGCCTGCCTTGCGCATCGAAGAAGAAGACGTTGGTCTGGCCGACGGAAATGCCGATGATGTAGGCGCGACGCGACGAACGAACGACGGCGTTAGCGATCTTCGGGTCGGCGACGAGAACGTCCTTGATGTCGCGCGGGAGGTCGATCACCACCGACTTGCTCACGCCCAGCGTCACTGGGCGCGAGCTGACGTCGCCGGCGGCGACACGGATGATCTGCGCCGACGGAACGTCGACCGCGATCTCGCCGGCAGCGGCGCCGCGCAAAAGCATGCAGGGCGCGAGCAGGCCAGCCAGAGCGGCTGCGCAGATCGCCATTCTTGCCGACAAGCGTGCTGACATGGCCGTTTTCTCCGTGTGCATCAGCGGTCCGTCGTTAAGGTGCTCACGCCGAAGCGCACTGTGTTGATTTGAGATTCGTCTTTGTGTTCGCTGCCGCCTTCCGGCAGTGACGATTGCGAATCGACGAGGCTGCGCAACGCCAGCGAAAGGGTGCCGAGCTGATGCGCGTTCGCCAGCGTTTCTGTTTGCTCCGGTGTGAGCTCGACGGTCGCGGTCTTGCCAACGACGACCTTCTGACCATTCTTCTCTTCTACCGCCTGATCCACCGCCAGCACGCGGACATTGCGCAGGATCGTATCGGTGACGATCTTCTCAGTTCCCGTCGCCTTCTCGGCGGCCTTGTCGTGGCGCGTCAGCAGGACGTCGACGTGGTCTTCGGGCAGAATGAAGCCGCCGGCGTCGCTGTCCGGAGAAATATCGATCGCCACTGCGCGCATGCCCTTGGGCAGGACCGCGGCGAGAAAGCCAGAACCCTTGGCGAAGACGACCATCGGATCGTAGACCGGCTGGCCGGAGGCGACGGGTACGCGCACGATTGCGCCGTCGAATTGCTTGATGGCGTCGGGCCGCGCCGTCTTTAAGATGAAATTGCTGTTCGCCGCCGCCTTCGGCCACATCTGCCAGCCGATTGCGGAGCCTTCGATAACCTCACCCCGGCTGAGATCGGACTTGGCAACCAAAACATCGACGGTCTCGAGCTGCACCACCGCCGGCGCCTTAGGCTGCTCGGGCGGCGGCTTGCGGCTGCCGCTCGCCAGGAGCGCGGCAACGCCTCCAGCAGCGACTGCTACACCAAGGACAACAAGACGCGCGGCTTTCATTACGCTTCACATCCCAAAAGACGCTTCGGCGCGCGGCGCCGTCATCGCTGGATTTCACCAGCTAAACGTCAAGGCATGGTTAATGAGGCGTATCTAAATCGCGTTAATCCTGCGTTACTGGCACGGCCGTCGCGGCCCCGGAACGCCAGGTCTTACAGACCAAGCGCCGTCATCCATTCGGTGTGCGGATAAACCAGGAGCGCGGCGGCCGCGAGCGCGATACCATAGGGCACGGCGCCGCCCCGGCGATGCAGCCGCTCGATCCATTCGCGGCCCGCGAGCACGGCCGGCAGCGGCAGCATGCGAAACTGGATCAAGGCCAGCGTCAGCGCTCCGCCGAGGATCGCGGAATAGATCAGATAATCGAACAGATGGGCAAAGCCGAGCCAAAGCGCGGTTGAAGCCGCGAGCTTGGCATCGCCGCCACCGATCCAGCCGCAGGCGAACAACGTGAAGCCCACCAAGAGCACCGCGCCACCGGCGCCGAAGTGCCACGCCATGTCGTTCACGCTCATTCCGGTCATGACTGCGAGCAGGACGAAACCGGAGACGAGGATCAGCGAAACCCGATTGGCGATCGTCATGGTAAATAGATCGCTCGAGGCTGCGAACGCCATTGTCGCCGGGAACAGCGTCAATTTGATTACTTCGGTCAGCATCGCAGAATCGCCCGCTGTCGCTATCGCTGCTGCCGCATACGCGCCGCCGGTTGATGACCGGTTAGCGGTCTTCGAAAAATGAAAAGGCTCCGGCAATCGACCGGAGCCCTCTCGTAGCAGAGTCGAAACGCCGCTTACTGGAGGGCGCTGGAAACGCTGCTGAAGGTACCCTTCAGGTTGGTGCCGAGGCCCTGGACGACGGCGATGATCGCAACCGAAATGCCGGCGGCGATGAGGCCGTATTCAATGGCCGTGGCGCCCGACTGATCCTTCACGAAACGCGACACAAGGGTCTTCATGAGTTGGCTCCTTAGGTCCATACGTGGCTGTCTGAGCGTAATCCAACGGCCTTTTCCTGACCATTTGGATTGGCCCGGATGCTACCGGCAAGAAATTTCGGGTGGGTTAAACTAATCGACTAAACGCAGTGCTTTTTGAGCAAACGACGATGTAGTTAACGCTGTATTTCGCTCGCGACGAGGCAGCTTTCTCAGCTCACAACACCGAACGTGACACGGAATGTTTGACGATGGCTCAACAAGCGCGTCGGCTGCTGCAACTTTGATCACGAGATCAGCGCGCCGGCGGCGAGGCTGTGAGACCTGTGTGCGACCGCCGAGGTGACCACGGCCCGTTCGCTGCGCACCGCAAGCCGGCCGGTGCGGCCCGGCAGGCGGCGGTGGCCCGATGACGCAGCGGTGTATCGACTGCGACGAACATTCATTAAGCATTTTGCCCGACATTTGCCCCCACCAGTCCGATCAAAATCGATCAAACCCGGTGAGGCGCTCGCCGCCAAATCTGCAAAGAGCAAATGCCGCTAGGCAGGGAATCGTTCGATGAAAAGCGCGATCAAACATAGCCTTCGCTTCGGCGCCCGCGTCGCAGGTTTGCGCAAACTGATTGGCAGATTTCACCGCAACAGGCGCGGTAACGTAGCAATCATTTGCGCATTGTGCGCCGTTCCGATGGTCAGCGCGGTCGGCTGCGTCGTCGACTATTCAATGGCGTCGGCGATCAAAACCAAACTGCAGGCCGCCGCCGACGCGGCGACGCTGGCGACCGTCTCAATCAATTCGTCCGTCGTCACGACGGCAAAGAACATGAGCGGCAACGGAGCCATCACCAACGGCTCGACCACCGCGGTCAACTATTTCAATGCCAATCTCAGCACGGCTCCAGAAGACACCGGCTATACGGGGCTGACGTCTACGGCGTCCGTCACCAAGAACGGACAAGTGGTGAGCGCGGTCGTGAGCTTTTCGGCTAACGTCCCCACTTATTTCATGGGTATCCTTGGCTACAGAACTTTGACGGTATCCGGCACGTCGACGGCGAACTACTCATTGCCGACCTTCATCAACTTCTACCTCATGCTCGACGTGTCGGGATCGATGAGCTTTCCCTCCACTACCGCCGAGCAGCAGCGGTTGATCGCGGTCAATCCGGACAACCTCGGGCAATATTCCGGCGGCTGTCAGTTCGCCTGTCATTTCACCGCGCAAGGCGCCTGCGGCCAGTCGGACCAGGGACCGATCCCCGCCGTAGGTCACAGATACAGCGGCTACACACCGAACCCAAGCCCGGGCGGTTACTGCCAGGGCTTCATCATTTCGCGCCTGGGCACGACGCCATCGACCTTCACCAGCGGCACCAACAGCACCAACGGCAGCAACGTCAATTGGACCAACACGCCGGTCTCGTCCTGCCCGACCGCGGGGACGACATCCTGTATCCAGTTGCGCGCCGATGCGGTCGGCTACGCGGTCAATGCGCTGCTGTCGCAGGCCTCCGCCACCGAAACCACCGACGCAATATCGAACCAGTTTCAGGTCGGGCTGTTTCCATTCATTCAGAATCTGTGCACCTCGAGCGCCGGCGGCAGCAATTCCTGCTCGGTCGGCCTGACCTCCAGCATTTCCGGTTCCACGATCACAGACTTCGCGGCGCAGCTCGCAAGCCTTCTCGATACCGGCCAGAACTCCACGCTTGGGTCCGGCGGCACGCATTTCGAAAACGCATTGAACAGCATGAACTCGTTCATCACCTCGGTCGGTACCGGCTCCAGTTCGTCGAATGCCCTGCCCTATGTCTTCATCGTCACCGACGGTTCACAGGATTATCAAACGCAGTGGAACGGCAATTGGAATTCGCAAAACTGGACATCAAATTCCAGCGTTCCCTATCAGAATTCCGCAACGGTCATCCCGCCGAACAGCGAACAACGCACCGACTATTGTCAGGAAATGAAAAATCGCGGGATCACCGTCGCCGTCCTGTACATCCCGTATGGCCAGATCGTGGATCCCAATGCCGGCTTCGCCAGCAACGAAGACGGCTACGCCAACAACAATATCGCCAACATCCCCACCGCTTTGCAAAATTGCGCGTCGCCGAACTTCTTCTACACGGCCAATTCGCCGGCGGACATCACTAACGCGCTCGTCACGATGTTCGAGCAGGCGGTCAGCACCGCACACATTACGGATTAGTGTTGGGAGCTTGGACGGGGTGCGCTGGCGCGCATGGCGCGGCGGATCCTCGGCGCACGCATCCGCATCTTCAAGGCGGCGAGCAGTCGAATGGCAAGGCCGCCGAAGACAATTCGCACGGCCCGTACCGAACGATAGGAAGCAGCGATCGCTTATCGATGCGGCGCGGTCCGGTTCAGCACGGCGAAGAAGTGATGTTCGCGGGCGGATACAGGATGCATTCACTGCTGCGCGGGGTCACGTACAGATTATCCGACAGCGTGATCCCGGTATTTGAAAAATAGGTGAATAGCGGCGTGTAGGTGTAACTTACCTGGCCGTAGATCAGATAGCACGGATAGCTGCTGCACGTGGCGAAGTTCGTCGGAATGCTGATTGTAGAGTTCTGCGTCAAGGCGGTGCCGTTGAGAGTGGCGCTCCAATTGACCTTCGCCTGCGTGGCCGAAGTGATCTTTATCTGGGTGATGACGACCACGACCGGCGAGCTCGAATAGGGCGCGAGCACCACCGAGGTCGCTCCCAATATCGCCGACATGTCGGTCGACTGGATCGTCGAGTACTGATTGGTGATGGCGTCGAGCGTGTAGGTTGCCGTGCGCACCTTCATGTAGATGGCGATCGCGCGGCCGGCGTCGATCGAGGCAAGGAACAGGACAACGAGAACCGGCAGGATGAGGGCGAACTCGATCGCCGCGACCCCGCGCGTCGACGCCAGGAAACGCCGCCGTAATCTGGCTAACTTGCTCACGATCAATAGGGCTCCACCCGAAAGGCGCTCACGCCCATCATCTCGGTATGACCGTTGCCGAGACTGGACAGCACATAGCCCAGCGGTCCGCTGACGATCGGCCATTGGTAAATGAGTTGCACGACCATGACCTCGCCGGGAGAGCCCGGATCGTAGGACCAGGAATTGGTGACCGCGCCTTGGGCGTTGAAGGTCAGCGTCGGCTGCGAGGCGGTAGCGCTGGCAAAATCCGAGTAGCTCTGCACGTTGACCATCAGCGAGCTGCAGGTGAACACCGCCTGAATCATCGGACAGATATCGGATTCGAACTGCGTTTGCGTGGTGTTGTTGTTCTGCGCCTGGCCGGTCATGAACAGGCGGCCGGCCTCGACGGCTGCGTTCTGCAGAACCTGCTGCGCGAACAGAAAAATGGTCACCTCGAATATGGCGATCAGAGTCGCCAGGAACGGCGGCGCCACCAGAGCGAATTCGACGGCCGTCGCACCCTGCCGCGTGCGCGCGAAGCGGGAAATCTCGCCCGCCAGACGCCGAAAACATGTTGGCAAGTTACGAAACATGCGCTGCCCGTGGTCGCCTTACAGCGGGTCCGCCAAATGCCAGGCGAACCGGTTCCGGATGCCGGCAACATGCTCCTCAAATTGTAAATTATCCTTTCCGCGATACCGCGGAATCTCGAGCAACCAAGGGGCAAATAAGGAAGCAACCAAGGGGGGTCGTGCGCTTAAACGATCGTTTACCGAGTCACTTCATTTGCTCGAAACCAGACGGCGGCTCGCATGGCCCCTTAATGGCTCTGCCGATATCTGGAAGATGGCCGCGACCTGCGCGTGCCAAGCCGCGACCATTGCGCGGCGGATGTTTGCGCACCATGGCAGAAGATGGCGTCCAACATGTATGAGACCCTGATCGACTTCGTCAGCCTCATCGGCCAGACCTTGATGAAGAACCTGCCGATCTCGATTGCTCTTGCGGCCTTGTTCACCGTGCTGACCTGGTTCTGGGCATGCAATCCGGGCAAGGCGTGGTGGCAAAAGCGCGACCTGGTGACCGACCTTTGCTATTGGCTGTTCATCCCGGTGATCACGCGTCTCCTGCGCATCGGAATGCTGATCGCTGTCGCAGCGCTCATTCTCGGCATCACCACAGGCAACGGTCTGGTCGCCTTCTACGAAAACGGCCACGGGCCGCTTGCCGCGCTGCCGCTCGCCGCTCAGGGAGTGATCTTCCTCATCGGCCAAGATTTCATCATGTACTGGACGCATCGCTGGTTCCACGGCGAGAGGATGTGGAAATACCACGCGGTCCATCATTCCTCCGAGGAGCTGGACTGGATCTCGGCGGCACGCTTCCATCCGGTCAATCTGTTTCTCGGCAGCGTGCTGGCGGACGTCGTCATGCTGTTTGCTGGCATTTCCCCGAATGTCTTCGTCGTTCTCGGACCGCTGATCATCGCGCATTCGGCGTTCGTGCACGCCAATCTCGACTGGACTATGGGCCCGTTCAAATACGTCATCGCCGGCCCGGTGTTCCATCGCTGGCACCACACTTCGGCGGAGCGTGGCGGCGAGAGGAACTTTGCCGGCACATTCCCGATCCTCGACGTCATCTTCGGCACGTTCTACATGCCCGCCGGCGAGCTGCCGGACCATTACGGCATCGACGATCGTTCGTTCCCGTCAGGCTTCGGCGCCCAGTTCGTACATCCGTTCACGCAATAGCTCGGACGCGGCGCAAAGCGCCGTCCATTTGCGGTTCGTTCACCAATTTGCAGTCAATTAGCCATGTCGGGTGGCCCATCTCGGACGGCCCATGTTGGCTGGCCGACGTTGGCCTGCCTATCTTGGTGAGTAGGCGCGTAGAGTTGTCGTTTCCGCGTAGCGTATCGGAGACTGCGATGACGAGTGTGTGCATGCGAGGCCGGGCGGCCTTGGCGCCCGCGTTCTGGCTGGCGGCGATCCTTTGCATGGCCGCTTTCGCAGCGCCGGCTTTCGCCGGGACGCCGATCGTCGTGCAGCTCGATCGCGCCAGACTGATCAAGCTTCCCGAGCGGGCGACGACCGTCGTGATCGGCGATCCGCTGATCGCCGATCTATCGATCCAGCCGCACGGTCTGGGCGTGATCACCGGCAAGGGTTTTGGAGCGACCAACTTCATCGTGCTCGACAAGGACGGCGTCGTGCTCGCCGAAGAAAATGTCGAGGTCAAAGGCACGGCCGATCCAACCATCGTGGTCTATCGCGGCGTCGACCGGAACACCTATAGCTGCATGCCCGAATGCCTGCCGCGGATCACGCTCGGCGACGACCCGGATTATTTCAACAAGACGCTCAACGAATCCACCACGCGCAACTCGCAGGCGATGGCGGCCGGCGGTCAGCACTGACGCGCCGGCTTGCGGTAAAGGCGCGACAAAGTGCTACGGCACCGGCAGCGCCGTGGTCGACTTGATCTTCTCCATGGCGAAGCGCGAGGTGACGTTCTTCAGCGGCACGGAGGCGATCAGCCCCTTGTAGAACGCGTCGTAGCCGGCGATGTCGGGCACCACCACGCGCAGCATGTAATCGACGTCGCCGGCCATGCGATAAAATTCCATCACCTGCGGCATGGCGCCGACAACCTTGGCGAAGCGGTCGAGCCAATCCTGCGAGTGATCGCCGGTTTCGATTGAGACAAACACGGTAACGCCGAGCCCGATGCGATCCTGATCGACCAGCGCGACGCGCTTTTGAATGACCCCATCAGCCTCAAGCCGCTGGATGCGCTTCCAGCACGGTGTCGACGACAAACCGACGCGGGACCCGATCTCGGCGACGGATAATGCCGCGTTCTCTTGCAAAACGTTAAGGATTTTCCTGTCTATGGCATCCATGGGAGATATTTTTCTACCACCGTGGTTTCTTCAACGATAGCAGAGAATATTATTCTCAATCAAGCCTTAGTCAGTTCCGCCCAGCCAGCAGCGCCTCGACCTCCCCGCGCGCCGGCATTCCGGCCGAGCCGCCGAGCTTGCTGCATTTGAGCCCTGCGACGGCGGCGCCGAAACGCATGGCCTCGACTTCGTTCTTGCCCTCGGCAAGCGCGAGCGCGAAGCCGCCATGCAGCGCATCGCCGGCGCCGAGCGTATCCACCGCACCGATCGAAAACACCGGCAGGCGGCAAAGCTTCCCACCCTGAAGGAAGACGATGTCGTCCGGCCCGTTGCTCACGGCCAAAAAGGCATCGGTCTTGCGCGCGATGTGCAAAAGCCCCTCGCCGAGATCGGCGCGGCCGGTTGTCTCGCGCAGGCATTCCGGAGAAAAGATGATGTGCGAGGCGAGAGCAAACAGCGGGTCGTCGTCGAATGTGGTCCGGTCGCCGTCGAGCACGACCGATAGCCCGCGCCGGCGCGCCGCCGCGCAGATCGGCGTGACGAATGCCGGATAGCGATTATCGGCGAGCACGATGTCGGCGGCCGCCACCAGACCTTCCGGATCGTCCGGCACCGTCGCGGCAATCCGCTGGTCGCGATACGTCACGATCATGCGGTCGCCGCGCGCGTTGATGAAGATCGCCGACAAAGCGGTGGCCAAGCCGGCAACGCGCTGGCAGGCGCTGCAGTCGATATTCTCGCGGGACAGCGCCGCCAGCACGCGATCGCCGTTGTCGTCCTTGCCGGCCGGACCGCCCATCGGCGCGGCGAGCACGACACGTCCGCCGAGCCGCGCGACCGCGACCGCGGCGTTCGCCGCGCAGCCGCCGTTGACCGCGAAGAAATCCTTCGCCTGCACCTTGCCGTCGGGCTGCGGAAATTCGTCGACGCAAAACACCTCGTCGAGCACGATGATGCCGGCGCAGAGCACGCGCGGTGCGCTTTTTCCGCCCGACGTTTCGCCGTGCTGTGCCTCAGCGGAGGACATCGGCGCCGTCCTCGATGTAGCGGCGGATGATGTGGTGGGCGATAGCGTGCGGGACCGTGGCGGTGAGCCCTTGCGGATGCTTGCGCAGAAGCATCAGCGCCAGCTCCTCGCGATCGAACCAGCGCGCATCTTCGAGTTCGCTGCGGTCGACGACGATCTTGTCGGACAGCGCTTCGCAATGGCAGCCGATCATCAGCGACATCGGGAACGGCCAGGGCTGCGAGGTGAAGTAATTGACGCGCCCGCAGGCGATGCCCACTTCCTCGAGCACTTCGCGGCGCACCGCATCCTCGATCGTCTCGCCCGGTTCGATGAATCCGGCGAGGCACGAAAACATCGTCGGCCCAAAGCGCGGCGAGCGGCCGAGCACGCAGCGGTCGCCGGCAATCGGCAGCATGATCGCAACCGGATCGGTGCGCGGAAAGTGCTGCACCTTGCAGGACGGACAGTCGCGCCGCCAACCGGAATCAACGGGATTGGTCGGGCTGCCGCAATTGGGGCAGAAGCGGTGCCGGGCGTGCCAGCCGAGCACTGCCTTGGCCTCGGCAAGCGGCGGCAAATGTTCGCCGGCGGCGAGGCCATGCACGGCGATCGAGCGCAGATCGGTGATTTTCAGATCGTCGCGCGCTTTCAGTGGCTCGACCGCGGCCACATCGAGCGCGAGGCCGAAACGCGGCGCCTGGTCCATTAGACCGAGAAACACTCTCTCGCGCGCCCCCCCGAGCGCATACGCGTCAGCGGGCGAGAACAGCGGATCGAAACTTTCTCCAGCGACTTTCATCACAACGAGTTCGCCGCCCATCAGATAAAATCCGGCGCGCGGGTCGCGAACGAACTTTTCGACCACGGCCTCGTCGCCGCGCTGCATGGCAGCGCGGTCGATGCGGCTCGCCGTGTAGCCGAGGTATGGCGGCGGACCGAGATCGGGGCGAACAGCCACGCTTTACTCAGCCGCTTCGCGCAAGGGCCGCGGATGGAACGAATCGTAGAGCTCCGGCCGCTGCCATTGCGGCCCGAGTACGCCCTGCTTGGCCGCGCAATTGGAAGACGAGCCGACCTCGTCGCGCGTTGCCCGCAGATACCGCACCCGCTCAAGGTCGACATCGACGACGCTCAGGCCGGCCGCCGTGCTTTCGAACAGAATTTCCTCCGGCGACGCCACCATGGCGAGCCCGCGCTCGCCGTGGCTGAACAGATTTTGCGTGGTCACCACCACCGCTAGATTTTCGATGGCGCGTGCCCAGATCAGCGTGCGCCACGTCGCCCACAGGCGGCGCTTGTCGGTGCCCGCGGGCATGAACACGAGTTCGGCGCCGCGCAGCGCCAAGGCGCGCGTGACTTCCGGCACGTAGACCTCGCTGCACATGGCGAGTCCGACCTTGCCGTGCGCGGTGTCGAAGACGGGAAATTCGTTACCGGCGACATACTGAAATTCCCAGGCAGGCCCGCCGGTATAGATCCAGGGGCCGTTCGGATGCGTGCGCCGGTAGCGCGCCGGGGTGCGTCCGTCGGGATAGGCCATGACGATGAGATTGTGGGCGGTCGCCGCTTTGCGGTCGATCGGCTCGATGGTGCCGAACACCACGTGGACGCCCTGCGTCGCCGCGGCCTCGGCCATGGCGGGGACCGGATCGAACGTCGCCGGCATCCGCCAGGGACCCGGATAGGTCTCCGGGAAGCAGACGAAGTCGGCGCCTTCGTGGGCGGCGTGCTCGATCGCGCGCACGGCATCGGCGATGTTGCGCTCGTCCTCGCCCGGAGGATGCGAAATCGGCTGCACGACGGCGATGCGGAAGGTCATTGCGGGCTCCCTCGGCGCCTCAAATCAGGAAATCATGTCCGGATTGAAGCCGCGCCCGGCATGAAGGTCAAGCTTGCGGAACGGCTTGCGGCCGGTGCGTTCGCCTTGAAGTTAAACGCCTTTCTTGCGCGCGCTGCATCGGGTCTCGTTGTCGCGGCGCGTTTCGTCATCCTCCCCCATGCAAATGGGGGCGGAAGAAATAGATTCTCGTTCTCGCGATGCGCTCGTCATTGCGAGGAGCGATAGCGACGAAGCAATCCAGAGCGGCCTCTTCGCTTTCGCAAACCGCCCCTGGATTGCTTCGCTTGCGCTCGCAATGACGAGCATCATCGTTCTCGCGCTGCGCTTTTTTTGGCGCCCCGAGTATTGAGCAAGCCATTCCCAAGAACTTCACCGCATCCCGACCTTCGTCAGATGAATCCGGCAGTGGATGGCCGGATGCATCACGATCGGGGGCGGTATTCCGTAGCCCGGATTGAGCGGCCCTCCTGCGCTCGCTCGGCGAGCTTCGGAGGGTTTGAGTCCACCGAAGCGCAGAGCGCGTAGGTGGAAGCGAAATCCGGGAAGGAAAGTCCGGCTC
>DATJTL010000500.1:0-6106 GCA_035503415.1 Xanthobacteraceae bacterium | reverse complement strand
TCAAGCACGAACTCGCCGATGTCGCGCACACGCTCGGCACCCGTGACAATTGTCTGTTCTATCTGGCCACCCCGCCGGGCGTGTTCGCCCACATCGCGCGGCTACTCGGCGAAGCCGGCTTGGCCAAAGAGCAAGACGGCTGCTGGCGGCGCCTGATCGTCGAAAAGCCGTTCGGCGTCGACCTGCAGTCGGCCCGCGCGCTGAACAAAGAGCTGCTCGACGTCTTTGCTGAAAGCCAGATTTATCGAATCGATCATTACCTCGGCAAAGAGACCGTGCAGAACATCATGGTGCTGCGCTTCGCCAACGGCATGTTCGAGCCGATCTGGAACCGGCGCTATATCGATCATGTGCAGATTACGGTGGCCGAGACGGTCACGGTGGAAAAGCGCGGCAAGCTCTACGACCACACCGGCGCGTTGCGCGACATGGTGCCCAATCATCTGTTCCAGCTCCTGGCGCTGACCGCGATGGAGCCGCCGAGCTGCTTTGTCGCCGAGGACGTGCGCGCCGAAAAGCTCAAGGCGATCGAGGCCATTCAACCGCTTAGCCGCGCCCGGATCGCCAACAACGTCGTGCGCGGCCAGTACACGGCGGGGCAGATCAACGGCAAGGCCGTGCCGGCCTACCGGGACGCGCCTAACGTGGCGCCGCAAAGCACGACCGAAACCTACGTCGCCATGCGGCTCAAGATCGATAATTGGCGCTGGGCCGGCGTGCCGTTCTATCTGCGCACCGGCAAGGCGCTGGGCGTGCGCAAAACCGAAATCGCCATCAAGTTTCACAGCGCGCCGCTGGCGTTGTTTCGCGACATGCCGGTCGAGAGCTTGACGCAAAATCTGCTGGTGCTGCGCATCCAGCCCGACGAAGGCGCGGCGCTGCATTTTAACGCCAAGATTCCGGGCCCCGAAGTTCAGATCGAGAACGTCCGCATGAATTTCAAATACGGGGATTACTTCGAAGCCGCGCCGAAAACCGGCTACGAGACGCTGATCTACGACAGCATGATCGGCGATCCCATGCTGTTTCAGCGCGCCGCCGACATCGAGGCGGGCTGGCGCGTGGTCGATCCTATTCTCGACGCCTGGCAGGAGCCGGACGCGCGCGGTCTTTGCAGTTATCCGGCGGGAAGCAGCGGCCCTCAGGCGGCGGAGGCGCTGCTGGCGCAGAGCGGCCAACAATGGCGGGCCATCACATAAGTGCCGGCGCCAGCGGCCGTTCCGGCAATCAGTGAGGAGTGAATTTCATGGACGTGGCGGTTACAAAATCGGATGCGAAAGCAAAAACCCACCGTGGGACAAAGGAGGCCGCGCCGGCGAAGCCCTCCATCCTCATTGTCATGGGCGTGTCGGGGTCGGGAAAATCGACCATCAGCAGCATGCTCGCCCTGAACCTGAAATGGGAATACGAGGACGGTGATTGGTTTCACCCGGCGCGCAACATCGACAAGATGCACGCCGGCATCCCGCTCACCGACGAGGACCGCGCCCCGTGGCTGATCGCGATCGCCGACTTCATCGACCGCACGCGCTCCACCGGCGGGCACGCCGTGATCGCCTGCTCGGCACTCAAGCGCCGCTACCGCACCGTCATTATCGGCAATCGTCCCGACGTCCGGCTCGTTTATCTGAACGGCAGCATGGAGCTGATAGCCCGCCGCATCGCCGTGCGTCACGAGCATTTCATGCCGCAGAGCCTGCTGCAGAGCCAGTTCGACGCCTTGGAGGTGCCCGGCCCCGACGAGAATCCAATCGTCGCGTCGATCGAGCCGCCGCCGCGCGAGATCGTCGCGGGCATCGTCGCGACGCTCAAGGAGCAAAGCCGGCCGCAGGCCTCTGTTCCGAGCCGATGAGGCGGGCGCCCAGCGAATAACGCTGCACCGCGGTCACGGCAATCCAGGTGAGAGCCAGCGTCAATCCGAATACGATCGGCGCCTTGATGACGGCGGATGCCGGCACGGCGAGCAGCGCGTATTGCAGCCAAACAACGAAGACATAGTGCAGCAGATAAAGGCCGTAGGCGTTGACGCCCAGCGCGCCGAGGGTGCGCGACCGGCCGCCGGCGAAACGAAAGCTCGCGGCAATAAGAAAGAAGGACCCGGCGGCGCAGGCCGGAACGTAAGCGAGGGCAGCGGCGATTGTGATCGCGATCGGCGCGTCGCCATTCAGCGTCAGCGCGGTCAAGCCCATCCACAGCGCCAGCGAAGCGAGTGCGCCGCCGAGCCAGAGCGCCCAGCGCCGCGCCAACGGTCCGTCCACGGCAAGAAGCCCGCGGTCAATGCCGACGGCGCCAAGGCCTGCCCCGGCGAAGAAGAAAACCGCGTAAAGCAGCGGCCGGCAAAATTGAACTGGAAAGATCCACGTATCGGACCAGCGCCACGGCGTGAATATAAGCGCCAAGGGAACATAGGCGAGCGCGGCGGCCGCGAGCAGCGCGGCAAAATAGCGGCCAAAGCGACTTTCCGCTGCGGCCGACCAGCGGCCGAGAGCCGGCAGCGCGTTCGGCGCGACTACATTGACCAGCACGGCAATGACGTTCACGGCGAGGAGCTGCCAGAGAAACCACAGCGGTCCGTTTGGCCAGAACGGCAGCGCCAAGAGCGCGTCCCAATAGCCGGCAAGGCTCGGCTCTGCAGCGCTAACGCTGTAGGCCGGATATTCGGCGATCGGGATGATGACGGCGATGCCGAACGCGTAGGGAATGCCGAGCCGAAGCACGCGGTCGCGCAGGAACTGCCAATTCGTCTTGCGTTGAAGACTCGGCCACACGAACAGGCCTGAGAGAAAAAACAACAGCGACATGAGATAAATGTCCTGCCACGCGCAGAACAGATCGAAGCCAAAGAAGCGGTGCTGATCGACGATCGGAAAGGCGCGCCAAGCGTAGGGCGGGCTGTCAAAGCCCACGGTCGGCGCATCGACCCAGCTCACATAGGCGAGCGCCGAGTGGAAGGCGAGCACGATGAGAATGACGATGCCGCGCAAATTGTCGAGCGCGAGGTTCCTCGGCGCGCCCGGGCGCAGCCGCACCGCGGCGGCCTCCTCGTGCGGCAAGCGGTACGATTCAAGAGCCACCGGCTCGGTCATGTCAGGGCCCCTCGCCGCCCCGAGCGGCGCGCCTCAGACGGCTGAGCATGACCGCAGGCGCTATCGAGGACAATGACAAAACCGCGGCAAAATTGCCGCGGCGCCCGTCGGCCCACAGCACGGAGCGGACGGCCGCTTCTAGCGGCTTGAACTCATTGCGAGTTCCAATCAATGCGGAACACGCGGCCGACTCTCATCGCGTCCTCAAATCACCGCATTGTCTGGCGAGAATTTGTGAACCATCAGGCACGTACATTGATTCTCCCTGGAAACGATTCGATTCCGCCTGGAAACGACTCTGCTGGAAACGGAAACGGAGGCCCGATGAAAGTGCAATCTCGAACGCTCGCGCTCGCCGGTTTGCTGGCGCTCGTCGCTGCCAATTGCGCCGCGGCCGCCCAACAAGCCACACAACCAACAGCAGCGGGCCTATGGCAGAAGGTCGACAGCGAAACCGGCCAGCCGGTGAGCTGGTTTCTTTTCTTCGAACGCGACGGCCTCTATGAGGGCGTGATCGCCAAATACTTTCCGCGGCCGGGCGACCAGCCGAATCAGATTTGTTCGAATTGTCGGGACGACCGCCGAAACCAGCCGCTGCTCGGTCTGCCGCTGGTGCGGGGCATGCAGCGCAACGGCCTCGCCTACGAAAACGGCAACATCCTCGATCCGCGCGACGGTGATATCTACAACGCGGTGATGCATGTGAGTCCGGACGGCCAGAGCTTGACCGTGCGCGGCTATCTCGGCGTCGAATTGTTCGGCCGCGACGAAGTTTGGTACCGGCTGCCTGACAGCGCGTTCAAACAACTCGATCCGGTTGTCGCGCGTTATCTGCCGGGCCACGCGGCGCCTCCGGCATCGGCTTCGGTCCGTTATCCCGAGCAGACCGCGCGATACGGCAACCCGATCCGGTAGCGAGCGGGGGTAACGATCAGAATTCGCCGACGCCGAATTCGCAACCCGGCACCGCGTAACGGTAGCGGGGTACGCCGTAACGATCCTGTTCGATGGTCGGTTTGCAGCGGTTGACCCAGCGCCGGTCGCGCTCCTTGGCGAGCGCGCGGGCGGCCTGGTCGAGGGGCTGCGGCACTTCACGCACAAACGGATCGCCTGCCGGTGCCCAGCGGGTCACGCAGTTGAAGCTGTACCAGCCGTTGACGCAGCCGCCGCTCTCGATCATCTGAGCGTGTGCCGCGGTCGGAGCCGCAGATCCAAGCAGCGACAGCGCCAACGCGGCGCCGGCGAATGAAGCGGATCGCGGCGCGCCAAGCGCGCCCACAGGGCCGAAGGTAAACACGCCACTCTCCCTCGAGCGCGGTCCGGTCCGTTGCGGCCGGTTCACGCTCCGCTGTTAACGACGTTGGCGCGCGGTGACGGAGGACGTTTCCGTCGTTCCGGCACATGCGGCCAGCGTCATCCGGGAGCGAGCAATGCGGGTGCCAGCCGCGGTGCCCTATTTTGGCACAGCGGCTGCCGAGTTGATCGTCGCCTTATGAACACTGCGTGGCAAGTAGCGGGAAAGGCGCGAAACCGTGTCCCCGCAAGGCCATCCCCAGTTAAAAGTAAAGGCGCGATCAATCGCAAGTTGACTAAGCACAATCATACGTTTATTCTCGCATAGATAGCACCGCTTCGGTTCACAATCTGTCGATGATAAATCAACCTAGACCGATAAGCCCGCTTCCTGAGGGTTTGCGGCCGGCAGCGTAGCAATGCGCGGGCTATTCCAAACGCGGGATGAGGTTGAGCGCTACTTCGGCGAAGACAAGATTAAGTGCCTGCTGTGCGGACAGCGCTTTTTACGGCTCTCATTCCATCTTGCGGCAAAGCATTCGATAACAACCGACGAATATAAGAGTCGATTTGGTCTTCCTTGGACCCGCGGCCTCACGTCGGCTCAATCGCACGCCAACTCGGGCTGGGATGGGAAGCGAAAACTAAAAGCCAGCAAGTTGGCCAATCAAACAAAATTTTTCCGATTTTCCAAGTCCGTCCGACCACGTCCGGCGCCATTATTTCTGCAAGCCGAGACAGCGATGAATTTGCGCACCCAATCGGTCGGTTATGACAAGCAATTCGATGCGACCGTGCGCGCCTTGTTCAAATTGGGGCTAACTGACTTTGCAATTTCGAGGGCCCTCAATGTCAACAGGATGACCGTGAATCGACGCACCAAGAAGTGGCGTAAAAGCAAAGATAAGCGGCGTGCTGCGCGGGCTGTTGGAAGAGCTGGGCGTACGGTTATGCAATCGTCGGCACGCGTTTGAACGCCATTCACGGCACCAAGCAAATCGCCGCGAGCGTCCTGGCTCGGCCTATTCAGTACAGGGGATTATCCTGGCACAGGCCTGGGCCGCATGTCCGGGGATCACCGGGCCAGTTTCCGTTCCAGTAGGCGGGACCAAGTGGCTCGCCAGGCCGGCCATAAGCCGGGCCGAGCACATAGCCACCGGGACTGGGAACGCCTTGGCGATGCCAATTATGAGCGATGTGGCGATGCCAGGGTGGGCCAGCCTGGGCGAATGCCGAGCTAACGCCGGCGGCCAAAAGCGAAGTCAATAACGTCAATAAGAGTGTGCGGGCCATCGGTCTCATTGCGCGTACTTTGCTTGAAAAACCCCTCGTTAGTTCAACGGCGGGAATTTGCAGCCGTTCCGGACGGCCCCCCTCGACGCATTTGCTCCCTCCTGAATCGTGTCGAGAGTGTGTCAGATTTGCAACTTATGCGGAAATCCGAGAAGGAGCGCGACAATTTGTCTTGTCAGTGACGGTATCGAGGTACAGTCTGCCACAAAGGTTAAAAAACTTTACGTAGGGGGAGTGCGATGCTCAAGGCGTGTCATAGGCGTCTGTGGACGGCGGTTGCGTTTTCGGCGGGATTCGCGGTTCTTGGCTCCGGTGTCTCGGCTCAAGCTCAGGCCGTGAGCGATGCGCAGATCAAGGCGCTTCAGAACCAGATCAACCAGCTCCAGGCCACGGTGAAACAACTCGAGGCCCAACAAGAGAAAAGCAGCGCGGAG
>DATJTL010000499.1:0-8945 GCA_035503415.1 Xanthobacteraceae bacterium | reverse complement strand
CGATATACTTCCCGGATTACAACCAAGGGGGAAACGTCCATGAAAATCAAATTTACATTCGTCGCCATCGCGGCGGCCGCGTTCGCTCTTGTGGCTGCGCCGCTTTCTCCGGTGCCGGCTCAGGCGCAGGACATGGCCAAGGTGCATCAGTCGATGGATTTCTTGAAGGCCGCAGCCGCCAAGCTTGGCGCGCCGAAACTCGAAGCCACTGACGTGGTTGCGGGCAAGACCGTGCCGGCGATCTATTTCGGCTCGACTAAGATCAACAACAACTTCGACTTGGTCGACGCCGTGGTGAAGCAGATGGGCGGCACCGCCACGATCTTCGTCAAAAGCGGCGACGATTATGTGCGCGTGTCGACCAATGTGAAGAAGGATGACGGTTCGCGCGCCATCGGCACTATCCTGGATCCGAAGGGCAAGGCCATCGTGTCGATCAACAAGAATGAAGCCTTCTTTGGCGATGTGGATATTCTCGGCAAACCCTACGTCACCGGATACGATCCGATCCACGACGCGGCCGGCGCGGTCATCGGCATCTATTATGTCGGCTACATGAAGCAGTAGCGCTTGCGGCCGGCGGCGACACGGATGGAAGCTACCTGGATCATGATCCGGTTCGATTGAGTCGGATCAAGATGCAGGCGTTTCCGGCTTCCGCGTTAATCCTGAACGTCGTTTCGATCGAGCCGTACGATGGCACGCAGGCCAAACAGCTTTTGGCCGGCGATGAGGAATTTTTCTGGATTGACCGGCTCGCCGTTGACGCGGGTCTCGTAATGCAGATGCGGGCCGGTAGAGCGGCCGGTCGTGCCGATACGGCCGATCATCTGGCCGGCGCGCACCCGCTCGCCGACGGTTACATCTATTTGTGACATGTGGCCGTAGCGGGTGGCTAGGCCTTCGCCGTGGTCGATCTCGACCATCTGTCCATAGCCGCCGTCCCAGCCGGCTTTGGTCACCCGTCCGGCGGCGGTGGCGTAGATCGGATCGCCGACATTGCCGCGAAAATCCATGCCCGTATGCATCGACGGCTGGTGTACGAACGGATCGATGCGCACCCCGAACGGCGAGGTCATTTCCAAATCGCCGGCAAGCGGCTTGCGCAAGGGCACGTAATTGAGCGTGTTGCCGAGGTCGGTGGCCTGCGCGCGCGCAATGCTTACTCGGGTGAGCGCGCGCGCGAAGCTTTCGCTCGCCGGCGGCAACCGCACCGGCACGAACGGGCCGCCCTCTGCGGTCGGCGCGGCGTTAAATTTGAGGCCGAGCTGGTCGAGAATGCCGCGGACTTGGCGGGTACGGACTTCATAACGCGCCTGCATCTGGTCGAGCGCCGAGGTCTCGTCGTGATCGACCCGATCGAGCGAGGCTTCGACGTCGTTGAGCTTGGTCTCGATGCTTGATTGCTTGCCGGCATCGAGCGGATGCGGCGCGAACAGCATGTCGTTGAACGGGGCGGGCTTTTGTGCCGCTTGGGTGCCGGCGCGCGCCGCCGGCCTGACCGATCCTGTGGTCGCCGGGTCGGTAACGCCGGACAGCGCACTGGCGCGTGATTCCAGCGTTGTCTGCCGGTGGACGAGTTCGTCGAGCTTGTGTTCGAATTGGCTTTGATCGAGCAATTGGCGGCTGGTGGTGCGATCGATCTGCTCGCGCAAGTCCGCGATCCGGTCCTCGTAGGCGTATTGCTGGGCCTGCTCGCGCGCCATCAGGCCTTTGAGGACGTCGTCGTGGAAGGCGAAATAGGTCGCGGTCGTAATCGACCAGCAGGCCATGATGACGAAGGTGCCGACAGCGATCCAGAACGCGACCGGCCCGAAGCGAACCTGCCGGCCGGCATGCGCGATCGTGTAGCCGGCCTGCGTCGCCGCGTGGCTCACGGTGCGCTGCCGCGGCTCCGGCCGCAGCGCAGACTCATGTCTTTTATTCAGCGCGCGCGCCCGGTGCTCATGCTGTGACGCTATCGGCTGCGACATCGACGCTCCCATTGGCCGGTGGACGCGGAAACCGACCATCCCCGGGGAGCGCATTTGAGGGAGGTATGGTTAATAATTGGGAAACCGTTGCGGCGATTTTCGCGCGCTCGGTAAACGCTTGGGCAATTTTGCGGCAGCCAGCTACCGAACCGGGATGCGAATGTTAGAATTGGGCAGCTAGAGTGCTTTTAGAGTGCTTTGACCGCCGCGAGCACCTCTTCGGCGTGACCGTTAACCGATACGCGCGGCCATACTTTGGCGATGCGCTGGTCAGGCCCGATCAGGAAGGTCGCCCGCACGACGCCGAGGAATTTGCGGCCATACATCGACTTTTCCTGCCACACGCCATAGGCCTCCAGCATGCGGTGCTTCTCGTCGGAGCCGAGCGCGATGGTGAGCTTGTGCTTCTCTTTGAACTTGTCCTGCGCGGCCACTGGATCGGCAGAGACCCCGAGAATTTCGGCGCCGGCCCGGCTGAAGGCGGCCTTATGGCGGGAAAAATCGATCGCCTCCTTGGTGCAACCCGACGTATCGGCGCGGGGATAGAAGTAGAGCACGAGCTTGCGTCCGGCGTAGTCGGCGAGTGAAACAATGCCGCCGCCGTCGCGCGGCAGGGTGAAGGAGGGTGCTTTTGCACTGGGGATAAGTTCGGCGGCTCCGTGCTTTGACCTACCTTCCGTCATATGCCTTCCTTTCGACGCTTTCGCAGCGGCATCTAACTTAGCAGAATACGCGCGCCGGCAGGGCTTCTCGATCACTGGGGCCGGCGAGCCAATCATACGGCACCACGGACGAGGGGACGCCCGAGGGGGTATGGCTAATCAGGAACGCCAGAGTACGCCGCTGCCACAGCGGGAGTCGGTCGCTTATGCGCGTCGGCGTGGTAGTCCGGTGACGGCAAGGCGCCGCGGCGGCTTTGGCGACGGCCGCTATCTGGCGGCCTATCGGCGCCTACTTAACCGCCACAAGCGTCTGATTCGCCGTGTCAGCATCGGCAGTGGCGCGCTGGCCGGCCTGTTGCTTGTAGTTGTTCTCGCGCTCTGGTGGCGGCTCTCCAACGGTCCCATCCAAATCGATGCGTTCACGCCATGGCTGGCTTCGGCGATCGAGGAGAATTTCGGCAGCCACGAGCATGTCCAAGTCGGCGGCACGCAGATCGAGCGCACCGAGAATGGCGGTGCCGCGGTACGTATTCGCGACATCGTGGTGCGTGACGCTGATGGCTCGGTAGTCGCGCGCGCCCCCAAGGCGGAGGTGCGCGTTTCCGCCATGAGCCTGCTCAGCGGCCACATGCGCGCGGAAAGTCTCAACCTGGTCGGCGCCGAGCTTAACGTGCGCATCGAGCGCGACGGCGAAGTGACCGTGTTCGCCGGTGCCGACAAGCATCCGATCGCGACCGCGAGCGTCCCGGTCGCCACCGCTTCGGCCGCCGGCCGCGGGCCATTGCTGGCGCGGCGGACGCTTCCGGCGACGCCGCATGTAGCGTCGCCGCAAACCGCCTCAAGCGCCGAGCTGTTGCCGCGGCACACGAGTGACATCGTGGCGGCGCTCCTGTCGTGGATCGACGGCATCGGCGAGACCGGCCTTGACGGCCACGATTTGCGAGAGCTCGGCCTCAAGGAGGGCACGCTCACCGTCGACGACGAGCGCACCGGCAAGGACTGGGCACTGACCAATATCCGGCTCAGCCTGGAGCGGCCCCGCGGAGGCGGCGTCATCCTGCGTCTCGGTGCGGAAAACGCCAAGCGGCCCTGGGCCATCGTGGCCTCGATCAAGCCCGGGCATAACGGCACGCGCAGCGTCGAAATCGAAGCCCGCAACGTTCCCTCGAGTGGACTGTTGCGGCTTTTGCATTTGGGCGACGGCAGCCTGCAGTCCAACCTGCCTCTTTCCGCCAGCGTGCGTGGCGAGATCGGGGTCGACGGCGTACCGCAAAATCTGGTGGGGCGGATCGTCGCCGAGAACGGCTACATCGGCGACACCAACGGCACCGACGGCCGCGTCGAGATCGACCACAACGGCACCGACGGCCGCGTCGAGATCGACCACGCCGAGTTCAAGTTCAACTGGGACGCCGCACAGCGAATGCTCTCGGTGCCGTTCCAGATCGTCTCGGGCGGCAACCGGTTCACTTTGCTTGGGCAGGCGCAGGCACCAGCGCAGTCCGGCGGCGCCTGGCAGTTCAAGATCAATGGCGGCACCGCCGTGCTGGCTACGCCCGGCACCGACCGCGACGCATTGATTCTCAATCGCATCGCCATCGGCGGCAGCTTCGATCCGACCAAGAAGCGTTTCGTCGTCGATTCCGGCGATATCGGCAATGTCGACCTCAGCCTCTTCATGTCGGGGAGCGCCTATTATTCGGACGGCGACGTTCACGTGAACGCGGGCTTTGCCGGCAAGCGCATGTCGGTTGCGGAGTTGAAGCGGCTGTGGCCGGTCTTTGTCACCCCGCCGGTGCGCGCCTGGTTCGACCAAAATCTCTCCAGCGGGACCATCGACCACATCACGCTCGCGGTGAACGCGCCGCTCAATACGCTGCGCGAAAACGGACCGCCAGTGCCCAGCAACGGTCTCTCAGTCGAAGCGGTCGCGACCAACTGCGTGATCCGGCCGGTGCAGGGTCTGCCGGCGCTCAACGACGCCGATCTGACTGTTCATGTTGCCGGCCGCGACGTGCAGATCACAGTCGGCAAAGCCACCGCCGATCTGCCATCGGGGCACAAGCTGGTACTGTCTTCCGGCATGTTCGAAGTGCCCGACACCGCGCCGCATGAACCGCCCGCGCGGGTACACTTCAAGATCGAGGGAACGGTTGCGGCCGCCGCTGAATTGCTCGCCATGGACCGCTTGCGCGAAGTGGACACGACGCCGTTTGATCCGGCGGGCAGCCGCGGCACGATGACCGCGCAGGTTTCGCTGGCGATGCCGTTGAAGGCCGATTTGCCGCCAGGCGCCACCAATTATTCGATCTCCGTCGACGCTTCTAATTTCTCCGCCGACAACATGATCATGGGTCAGCGGCTGGAGGCGACGGCGCTGCACGTGACCGCCAACCCGCAAGGCTTCCAGTTCAAGGGCGACGTCAAGATCGCCGGCGCGCCGGCCACTCTGGAATACCGCCAGGCGCGCGGCGACAGCGAAGCCGATGTGCGCATCCACGGTACGCTCGATGCGGCGGCGCGCAGTACCCTCGGCCTCGATCCGGGCAACACCATCATCGGCGCGATCCCGATCACCTTGAGCGGCCGCGTCGGCACCGGGGCCGATCGCGACGGTCGCTTTACCGTCACCGCCGATCTCACCTCCGCGGAGATCGAGGGATTCCTGCCGGGCTGGGTGAAGCCTGCCGGCAAACCGTCGCGGGCAACGTTGACGCTGACCACCAAACCGCAATCCATCCACATCGACGACCTGGTCATCGAAGGCGCCGGCGAGGGCGTCAAAGGGGCGATAGAACTCGACGATGGCCAGCTGCAGTCGGCCAATTTCCAGTCTTACGGCTTTTCCGACGGCGACCGGGCGACGCTGAAGGTCGAGCGCGCACCGGACGGCACGCTGCGCGTGGTCATGCGTGGCGATGTCTATGACGGGCGCGGTTTCATCAAGACATTGACCGGCGGACCGCGCGGCGGAGCGTCGGGTGAGCATCCGACGCCCGATATCGATCTCGACGTCAAGCTCGGTGCGGTGCTGGCGTTCAACGGCGAGGCGCTCAGCAACGTCGATCTGAAAATGTCGCGCCGCGGCGGCGAGATTCGCTCGTTCGGTCTGAGCGCGAAAATTGGCCGCGACGGAACGCTCCGCGGCGAACTGCGCGGCGAACCGGACGGGCGCCAGCAGATCCAAGTGCATACCACCGACGCGGGTGCGCTGTTTCGCGCTACCGACGTCTACAAGCGAATTATCGGCGGTGACATGGGAATCACGATGGACCCGCCCTCAGCCGCCAATCCGACGCAGCAGGGCACGCTCTATGTGACCAATTTCACCATTCATGACGAAGCCGAGCTGCAGCGCGCCGCCACCAGCAGCGCGCAGAGCGGAGCGCAGGCGCCGCGCGGCGACCTGCAGTTCTCCAGCATGCGCGTCAAATTCACCCGCGCGCCAGGCCGTGTGGCGTTGCGCGACGGCGTGGTGCGCGGCCCGATGCTCGGCGGCACCATTGACGGGCTGATCGATTACACCCGCGACAACGTCGATTTGCACGGCACGCTGGTGCCGCTTTACGGTCCCAACAACCTGCTGACCTGGATTCCCGTCGTCGGAACCTTCCTCGGCGGCGACAAAGAGGGCGTTTTCGGCTTCCCCTACCAGGTCGTCGGCAGGCCCGGTAATCCGGTGCTCAATGTCAATATTATCGCGCTATTGGCACCCGGCGTGCTGCGCAAGATTTTCGAGTACCCGGCCAGCAACGACACCATCACCGAGACGGGCCGTTAAAGCCGATTTCTTTAGACCGGCTTGAGCAGGACGTGGCGCTTGCGGCCGAGCGAGAGCTTGATCACGCGTTCGGCCGTCAGGTGCTCGTGAGTGAGCAACAAGCTCTCTTCGCCCACGGTCGAGTCATTGACCTTGAGGCCGGCCGCGCGGATGAGCCGCCGTGCTTCGCCGTTTGAAGACACAAGTCCCGCCCGCACCGCCGCATCAATGATGCGCAGCCCGAGCGTCAGGTCGGCAGAGGGAATCTCGACGGTCGGCAACGTGTCCGCGAACGCGCCTTCCTCGAAGGTCTTGCGCGCGGTCTCGGCGGCTTGTTCGGCCGCCGGGCGCCCATGCACGAGCGCGGTCGCTTCGGTGGCGAGCACCTTTTTTGCTTCGTTGAGTTCGGCGCCCTTGAGCGCAGCAAGCCGTTCGATCTCGTCGAGCGGCAGAACGGTGAACAGTTTTAGAAAGCGCCCGACATCGGCATCCTCGGCGTTACGCCAGTATTGCCAATAATCGTAAGGGCTCACCAACTCGGCGTTGAGCCAGACCGCGCCGGCAGCGGTCTTGCCCATCTTGGCGCCGGACGACGTGGTGATGAGCGGGGAAGTGAGCGCGAAGAGTTGCGCGTTGTGCAGGCGACGGCCGAGGTCGATGCCGTTGACGATGTTGCCCCACTGGTCGGAACCGCCCATCTGCAGCACGCAGCCATGGCGCCGGTAAAGCTCGACGAAATCGTAGGCCTGCAAAATCATGTAATTGAATTCGAGAAACGACAGTTCCTGCTCGCGTTCGAGCCGCATCTTCACCGAATCGAACGCGAGCATCCGGTTGATCGAGAAATAGCGGCCGATGTCGCGGAGAAAGTCGATGTAATTGAGCCGATTGAGCCAGTCGGCGTTGTTGGCCATGACCGCATTGCCGCCGCTTTCCTCGAAGCGGAGAAATTTCGAGAAGACGGCGCGGATGCCCTTCAGATTCTCGCCGATCAGCTCGTCGGTCAAAAGCTTGCGGCTCTCGTCCTTGCCGGAAGGATCGCCGACCCGCGTGGTGCCGCCACCCATCAGCGCGATCGGCCGGTGACCGGTCTGCTGCAGCCAGTAGAGCATCATGATCGGCAGCAGTGAGCCGACATGCAGGGAGGCCGCCGTGCAATCGAAGCCGATATAGGCGGTGACCGTCGAAGTGCGCGCCAGCGCGTCCAGCGCCTCGGGTTCCGAGACCTGATGGATAAATCCTCGTTGCGCGAGGACGTTCAAAAAGTCCGACTTGTAGGCGCTCATCGCAGTCTAATGGTCCGCACCGCCGCTACCCGCGGCGGCGGCGCTGGTGTAACAGGTCCGGCAGGTGATTCAAACGCAAGAACCGCTTATGCCTGCGCAGCCGTTGCCGGGTTTGCCGGAAGAAGGGACCTCGGTCCTCGCCATCGGGCTGATGAGCGGAACCTCGCAGGACGGCGTCGATGTGGCCTTGATCGACACCGACGGCGAGACGATTGCGCAGTTCGGACCGACCGCCTATCGGCCCTATGGCAAGGCCGAGCGCGCGCTGCTTCGCGACGCCATCGCGGCGGCCGCGAACATCACCGATCGCACCGCCCGGCCGGGCGCGCTCGGCGAAGCCGCGGCGCTGGTGGACACGGCGCACGCGGAAGCGGTCGAGACCTTCCTTACCGCCAACGGCATCCGAGCCGCGGACGTGGCGGTGATCGGCTTCCACGGCCAAACCGTGTTGCATCGGCCTGAACGCCGCCTCACCGTTCAGATCGGTGATGGCCGCGCGCTCGCCGCGCGGCTTTGTATCCCGGTCGTCTACGATTTCCGCGCCGCCGATGTGGCCGCCGGCGGGCAGGGTGCGCCGCTCGCGCCGCTCTTTCATCGCGCGCTGGTTAGCCGGCTCGACCGAGAACCGCCGGTTGCGGTGCTCAATGTCGGAGGTGTCGCCAATGTGACCTACATCGATGGCGAGAACGTAATCGCCTGCGATACCGGACCCGGCAATGCACTCATCGATGATTTTCTCCGCCAGCGCACCGGCCAGCCGCTCGATACCGATGGCCGTATGGCGGCCGCGGGCGTCGTGGACGAGGCGGCGATCAGGCAATGGCTCGAGCATCCGTTCTTCGCTCTGCGGCCGCCGAAATCGCTCGACCGCGACGATTTTCGCACGTTCGTCGGCCACACGCTCGACGCGGCGAGCGTTGTCGACGGCGCCGCGACGCTCACCGCGCTGACTGCTGCTTCGATAGAGCGGATCGTCGCGCAGTTGCCGCGGGCGCCGCAAAGCTGGATCGTCTCCGGCGGCGGCGCGCGCAACCCGACGCTGATGCGGATGCTGGCGGAGCGGCTGAGACCGGCCCAGGTCGAAAGCGCCACAGACGCGGGTTGGTCGGTCGACGCGCTCGAGGCGCAGGCTTTTGCGTATCTCGCCGTGCGCAGCCTGCGTGGACGGCCGCTCTCGCTGCCGACAACGACCGGGGTGCCGCGCCCGCTGACCGGCGGCGTACTGGCAAAGCCGCAAACCTGCTAAGGCAGACAGGGACGATCG
>DATJTL010000498.1:0-3220 GCA_035503415.1 Xanthobacteraceae bacterium | reverse complement strand
TTCTTCCCACTGCGGATGCCGAAGGCCAAACGGCTTCGCGGCATCCGGAAAGCGCGCGATCCGGTCGTCCGTTATTCCGGGGTATTCCGCCTCAGCCTCCGCAACGGTCATTTCCTTTTGCAACCAGGCCAAGGGAATCATTGGAGTTGGCTCCTCCGCAGTCGCTGCCGGTGCAATCGTGCAATATCCGAGCAGCGTACATGCCACAGCAAGGACAAAGCGCATTGTTCGGGCCCTCCGGGCTCTATTGTAGCGTAATATGGGACTCTTTGATTACCCGCCCCCACAATTGCGATTCCTCGCCAATGAATTTGGTATCGTCGGCCACGCTGCCGCCCATCGGCTCGAGCTGCAGCGCCTTGAGCTTGGCGACGACGTCCGGCTTTTTCAGAATGGCATCGGTGTCGTGGTTGATCTTCTCGGCCAGCGCAGACGGCAGGCCGGGCGGACCGGCCATGGCAAACCAAGTGATCGAGCGGAAGCCGGGTAGGCCCTGTTCGGCGATGGTCGGCACGTCGGGGATGACCGGGTCGCGTTCGGCACTGGCGACGCCAAGGATCCTCACCTTGCCGGATTTGTAGAGCGGCACCGACGTAGCGAGCGTGTCGAAGAACATGTCGACATTGCCGGCCATCACGTCGGTCAGGGCCGGCTGCGCGCCATGATAGGGCACGTGGACCATTTGAATGCCGCCCAGCACTTCAAGCTCGCTGCCCGACAGATGTGCCGTAGAGCCCACGCCTTGCGAGGCGAAGGTGAGCTTGCCGGGATTGGCCTTGCCGTAGGCGATCAGCCCCTGGACGTTGTTCGCCGGAAAATTAGGCCGCACGTCGAGCACGTTGGCGATTTTTGACAGCAGAATGATCGGCACGAACTTGGCCGGGTCATATTTGAGGTCGTGGTAGAGGAGCTGATTAATCGCGAGCGGCGAGGGCGGGCAGATCAAGAGCGTATAGCCGTCCGGCGCGGCGCGCGCGACGTATTCGGCGCCGAGGTTCATTGCCGCGCCCGGCATGTTCTCGACGATGACCGGCTTGCCCCATTTCTCGCTGAGCTTGCTGGCGACCAGGCGCGCCACAATGTCGGTGGTCGAGCCCGGCAGGACCGGCAGCACGATCTTGACGACGTGGGTCGGATACGGCTCTTCCGCCCGGCCCGCCGTCGCAGCGAACAAAGCTAGCAAGAGCACAAAGAGCCACGAATAGGCATACCTCATATCAATCCCCGGCATTGATTATTTGCGCATAGCGCGCGAGCGACTATAGAAATCCCGCAAGCAAGAGCCAACACCGGGCGAGCATTGCGCGGCGCGGCCTATTGCCGGGGGATGCCTCACTTGCTCCGCTCATTCCCGCGCAAGCGGGAATCCAGCAGAGTAACGCGACTTGCGGCGGATCACTGGGTCCCCGCTTTCGCGCGGACGAGCGGATGATCTGAGAATGACGACAAAGTATCGGCTCGGCGTCGACGTCGGCGGTACGCACACCGACCTGGTGCTGCTCGACGTCGAGAGCGGCGCTCTTGCAGTCGAGAAAGTGTCGACCACGCCGAAGAATCCGGCGCTCGGCATCATGCGCGGCATCGGTAATTTCGCCGCGCGCGGCGTCGACCTCGCGGGAATCGAGTTTTTCTCCCACGGCACCACGATCACCACCAACGCGCTTCTGGAAATGCGCGGCGCCAAGGTTGGGCTCTTGATCAACCGCGGCTTCCGCGCTGTGCAGGAAACGCAGGGGCAGGCACGGGACGGCAATCCGTTCGATTATTTCTTCCAGAAGCCGGCGCCGATCGCGCCGCAAAGCCACACGCGCGAAATCGGCGGACGCATGGACTATGCCGGCGCCGAGCTTGAGCCGCTCGATGAGCAGGCGGTGCGAAAGGCGGCGACCGAGCTGAAGGAAGCGGGCGTCGCTTCGATCGCGGTCTGCTATCTGTTCTCCTTTATGAACCCCGCGCATGAGGAGCGCAGCGGCGCGCTCATCCGCGAGGTGTTTCCCGACGCGCACGTTTCGCTCTCCTGCGAGGTGCTTTCGCGCGTACGCGAATGGCCGCGGCTGTCCGCGACGCTGCTGAATGCCTATCTCGCGCCGGTGCTCGTCACCTACGTCGCCGACCTGGAAAAACGGCTCAGCGCCGCGGGAGTGACGACGCAGCAGCGTTTCCTCATGCAATCGAATGGCGGCGTGATGCCGTTCGCCGCCGCTGTGACCGGGCACAAGACGGTGCACAGCCTGTTGTCGGGCCCGGCCGCGGGAGCGCAGGCGAGCGCGTATTTGCCGCGCGAGGAGCATTTGGGCGCGCGTGGCCTGGTCACGCTCGACATGGGCGGGACGAGCTGCGACATCGCCTTCATCGAAGGCGGCGTGCCGCTGGAGGTCACCGAAGGTGTGGTGGCGCGCCGGCAGCTCGACGTGCCGGCGCTCGACCTCACCACCATTTCGGCCGGCGGCGGCTCGATCGTGTGGATCGACCGCGCCGGGTTTTTGTCGGTCGGTCCGCAAAGCGCCGGCGCCGATCCGGGACCGGTCTGCTATGGCCGTGGCGGGCAAACGCCGACGGTGACCGACGCCGACATCGTCTGCGGCCTGCTCAATCCCGATTATTTTCTCGGCGGCACGCAAAAGCTCGACGCGCAAGCGGCGCGCGCGGCGCTCGAAAGCAAGATCGCCAAGCCGATGCGGATGACGCTTGAAGAGGCCGCCGCCGGCATTCGCCGCATCGTCGACATGCGCATGGCCGACGAGGTGCGTGTGTTTGCCGCCCGGCGTGGCGTCGATCTCGCCGAATTCGCGCTGTTGCCGTTCGGCGGCGCCGGCGCCGTGCACGCTGCCGCCGTTGCCGAGGAACTCGGCATGCGCCGAATCATCGTGCCGCCGCGGCCGGGCGCGTTCTCGGCGCTCGGCCTGCTCTGCACCGACGTGCTGCACGATTACATCCGCTCCGAGCTTCGACCGCTCGAACGTCTCGATGCCGCCCATGCCGAGACGGTTTTCCGCGAAATGGAAGCAAAAGCGGCGAGCGAGCTGAAGCAAGAGGGCCTCGATCCAAGCGCGGCCGCGTTCGAGCGCGATCTCGACATGCGCTATGGGGGCCAGGGCTACGAACTGCGGGTGTCCCTGGGCGGGCTCTGGCGCGGTTCGCTCGATGCCGAGGCGCTGGCCGCGGCACGGGCGCGCTTCGACGACGTGCATGAGCGCATTCATGGCCATGCCGCCAAGGA
>DATJTL010000497.1:0-7004 GCA_035503415.1 Xanthobacteraceae bacterium | reverse complement strand
AGCCAGTCACCGCGATGTCAGCAGCCACAGCAGATTGAAGGGATCATATCAGAACTGCTGCTTTCGTCGAGGCGCAAGCGCTGTTATCATATCCGTGCTGAAGATCGCAGCTTCGCTTTTGACCTGCCAGCGCGGTCGATTCAGAGGGGGGACATGCGCGCAGCATACATTGCAGTTGCCCTGCTCACGCTCGTCGCTGGCGCTGCCTTGGGCCGGGCCAGCGGGTCTGAAAGCGATCCGACCGGCACTTCCGCGCTGCGGGCGCCGCGGAGCATTCCCGGCGATGCGTTCGCCCGGCCAGATTCGCGCGCTCCGGCGGCGCGGCTCGCGCAGGTCGGACGCTCGACCGCGCCGGAGACGCTCACCACCGGCGATCCCAGTATCGCACCGTTCAAATGGGCCGGGATGGTCGAGTATCATGACGCCAAAGACGCCGCCGGCATCTCGCATCCGCTCTGCACCGGGCAGTTCATCACCGCGAACGTGGTTCTCACCGCGGCTCACTGCCTCAACGACCCGGACGATGGCATCACCGATCCAAAAACGATGAGTTTTTGGCTGCAATACCAGAACGGCCAGGCGACCAAAATCTTCAAGGTCAGTTGCGGTCTGACCAATCCCCAGTGGGTCGTTCCCGATCAGGCGACCTGGAAGAAGATGAGCGATGACGACCAGAACGCGGTTCTGGCGAAGATTTTCCCGCACGACTTTGCCATGCTTCTGGTCGACGGCGGATCGAGCCCGACCGGCTATATTCCGGTCGCGCTCGACTGGAAGGGCAAATACTCCTATGCCGAGCGGATCGGCTATCCGGAGAATATCCTCGGCGGCCGCATCGTTCAGAAAGTCGGCGGCATCGTCTTCTTCGCCGATTCAATTCCGTTGCGCGATAACGCGCTGCCGAACGAAGTCGTCCAGTGGGGGCCGGTGACCGACGCGACGCAGGGCATGAGCGGCGGCGCCTGGGTTGCCAACCAGGACACCACGCGCAAGACCTACAATCCGATATTGATCGCCGTGACTTCCTACAGTCCGGTCAATAAATACAATGCGCCGGTATTTCCTGGCGGCACGTTTGCGGCCTACCTGAAGGCCGAGGAATATAACCCGCTGCTGCAGCGTGTGCAGAACGGCTGCCAGGAACCATCCAGCGCCGGTCCGCTCGGCGCGCCGCAGCCAAAATGACCGTCAGCGTCCGCATAAAAGCGGCGACGGTCGATCATTAGGTACGAGATGCTCATGGGTGCTCGGGACCAGCTCGAACCGATCGAACAGGCGAGCCGCGATGGCTTGCTCGCCTTGCAGCTCGAGCGACTGAAAAATGCCCTTCACACCGCTTACGAGCACGTTCCTCATTACAAGCAAAAGTTCGAGGCGGCAGGCGTTCATCCTGCCGACCTGAAAGAGCTTTCCGATCTCGCCAAATTCCCGTTCACCAGCAAAGAGGATTTGCGGCAGAATTATCCGTTTGGCATGTTCGCGGTGCCGATGAGCGAGATCGTGCGCGTTCATGCATCGAGCGGCACCACCGGCAAGCCGACCGTCGTCGGTTACACGCAGGGCGACATCGACACATGGTCATCGCTCATGGCGCGCTCGATCCGCGCTGCCGGCGGCCGCTCGACCGACAAGATTCATGTCGCCTACGGCTACGGCCTGTTCACCGGCGGGCTCGGCTTTCATTACGGCGCCGAATACCTCGGCGCCACCGTCATCCCGGTGGGCGGCGGCTTCACCGAGCGGCAGGTGCAGCTCATCGTCGATTTCCGCCCCGACATCATCGTGGTCACGCCGTCCTACATGCTGGCGATCGCCGACGAGTTCGAGCGGCAGGGCCTTACCGCCGCCAATTGCAGCCTGCGCATCGGCATGTTCGGCGCCGAGCCGTGGACCGAGAGCATGCGCGCCGAGATCGAACGGCGCATGGGGCTCAAGGCGCTCGATCATTACGGCCTGTCCGAAATGATCGGTCCCGGCGTCGCACAGGAATGCCCGGAGAGCCCGGACGGGCTGACGATCTGGGAAGATCACTTTTTTCCGGAAATCATCGATCCCGACAGCGGCCGTGTCGTTGCCGACGGCGAGGCGGGCGAGCTCGTGCTCACCTCGCTGACCAAGGAAGCGATGCCGGTGATCCGCTATCGCAGCCGCGACCTTACGCGGCTCTTGCCGCCCGCCGCGCGTCCGATGCGCCGCATCGAGCGCGTCAAGGGACGCTCCGACGACATGCTGATCATCCGCGGCGTCAACGTGTTTCCCTCGCAAATCGAGGCCCTGCTCGGTCGCGAGCCGCAATTCGCGCCGCATTACCTGTTGGAAGTGCGGCGGCCGCAAAGCCTCGACGAGCTCGATGTCTTGGTCGAGATGCGGCCTGAACTTTCCGGAAAACTGCGCGTCGAGGAGATTGCGGCGTTGGCGCAGAACGGCCAGCATCTGATCAAAGCCTATATAGGCATTACGGCGACGGTGCGCGTGCTCGAGCCGGGAACGATCGAGCGTTCGCAAGGCAAAGCCAAGCGCGTCATCGACCGGCGGCCCAAACGCTGAGCGATTAGAGATGGACGTCCGATGATGATCGATGCCGCTGCGGCCATGCGCTGTCTCCAATCAGCAGGGCTGGACAAAAGCGCGGTCGCCGATTGGCTCGCCGCGGCGCCGCGCCAGGCTTCCGACTTTGCCCAAGACCGCGGCCGATTTTCGCATTTTTGGAAGAAGGGCGACGACCTTATTGCCCATCTGCCGCGCAAACCCCAGCGCAGCCGCGCCGAAGCCGAGGCCGCTCACTTCATTTTCAATGCTGCGCGCGAAGAGCGCGAGCGTTTTCTTTCGGCCCATGCCGCTCCCCTTTACGACGAGCTGACGCGCGACCGCTCGCGCTTTGTTCGCTTGGAAGATTTGGTCTTCGCCGCCGCGGCAGCGGTGCCGGGACTAACGCCGGCGCCGGCGCAGGTCGCCGCCGAGGCGGAGCTTCTGCAACGCGACAAGGACGGCGTCGAGATCGATCAGGGGATTTTCCTCGCCCATGTGCTCGCCAGCGAAACCGCCGGTCGGCATCTCTGTCATGCGATGCTGCTGCCGCGGCCGGAAGTCGGCGAGCACCTGCAAAGACTGGAAATCATCCGCATGGCGGGGCCGCTCTACGACGCTGTCGATCTCGGCAAGGTTATCGTTGAGCGTCGCGGTCGGGCGACGTTTGTCACGGCGAAAAACCCGCGATTCCTCAACGCCGAGGACAACACGACGCTCGATGCCATGGAGACCGCGGTCGACATTGCCATCCTCGATCCCGCAACCGACATCGCAGTGCTGCGCGGTGGCGCAGTCGATCATCCGAAGTACGCTGGCCGCCGGCTGTTCGGCGCCGGCATCAATCTGACCCATCTCTATCACGGCCAGATTCCGTTTGTTTGGTTCCTCAAGCGGGACCTTGGCTTCGTGCACAAATTCTTCCGCGGCGTGGCGCGGCCGGAAGCCTTGCCGGACGACGTCCACGGCATCGGCATCGAGAAGCCTTGGGTCGCGGCGCTCGACGGTTTCGCCATTGGCGGCCACTGCCAAATCCTGCTGACCATGGACTACGTGCTGGCAGCGAGCGACGCGTTCATGACCTTGCCGGCGCGCAAGGAAGGCATTATTCCGGGCGCCGCCAATTTGCGCATGCCGCGTTTCACCGGCGACCGCATCGCCCGCCAGGCCATCCAATACGAACGCAAGCTTGCCTGCGATAGCCCGGAAGGCCGGCTCATCTGCGACGAGATCGCCGCGCCCGGCGAGATGGATCGCGCGCTTTCCCACGTAGTCGACCGGCTGACCAATTCGGGCGCCGTCAGTTTCACGTCGAACCGCCGTGCGCTGCGCATCGGCGAGGAGTCGCTCGATCTTTTTCGAAAATATTTCTCGGCCTATGCCCGCGACCAGGCGTACTGTCATTTCAGCCCGGCGCTGATCGCCAATCTCGAGCGCGAATGGAACGCGCACAACAGAAGCGTTTGAGACGCGCGAGCCGTAACCGCGGCTGACGCCGGCTCGCAACCCGCCCGGGATTGGGTTAATCTTTCATGTCCGGTTCGTGCCCGAAGTCGGCTTTTGCAGGAACGCAACGACGTCAACATTGGCGAAACGACCATGGACGCCACCTCGTCGCGGAATTTGCCTTCGCAGAATTTGCCCTCGCGGAATTTGCGGCCCTCCTTGGGCGCAGCCACCCATTTCATCGATCCGGCAAACTTTCCCGAACCGGCCCGCTCCGTGGTGCAGAACGCGCTTGCACGCGCGCAGAAGGCGCTGGCGGCGGAGTTCAGAGGCATCACCGCCGGCGGCGACGCTGCTCCGCCCGATCTGTTTCCGATCGTCAAAACCGGCATTTCGGTGCAGCCGATCATCGATGCCGTGCAAGCATTCGAGGCGCTGCTGACCGACGAACAGCAAACGAGCCTGAATTTCGCGATCGACAGTCCGCAGTGGCGGTCATGGCAGAACATGCACTGCTTCCTGTTGCGCCACGGCCTTTTGCTAGCCGACTTGAGCGAAGCTGCGCGCGAGGCCGCGTTGAACATTCTGCGGGCGAGCCTCAGCGCAGGCGGCTACCAAAATGCGCGTAACGTGATGAAGCTCAACGAGCACGCCGGCGAGATCACTCGGCGGTTCGACGAGTTCAATGAGTGGTTCTATTGGATCAGCTTCTTCGGGCGACCCTCTTCGACCGAGCCTTCGGGCAGTGAGCCTTGGGGCTGGCAGATCGACGGCCATCACCTCATCATCAACTGCTTCATTCTCGGCGATCAGCTGGTGATGACGCCGGATTTCCGCGGCTCGGAGCCGGTGCTTGCGAAATCGGGCAAATATGCCGGTACCCACGTCTTTGCGGAAGAAGAAGCGCTGGGCCTTGCACTGATGCAGGCGCTCACGCCCGCGCAGCAGAAAACCGCCGTCATCGGCACGAAAATCCCGCGCGACGTGATCACCACCGCGCAGGTCGACAATATCGAACTCGACTACGCCGGCATCGGCTACGACGCACTGACGCCGCCGCAACGCGAGCTGTTGCGCAAGCTGATCGCGCTCTACGTGGACCGGATCCGGCCGGGGCATGCCGGAGTGCGCATGGCGGAAGTGCTCAAGCACCTGTCGCACACGCATTTCGGCTGGATCGGCGAATGCGACGAGACCAGCCCCTTTTATTATCGCATCCACAGCCCGGTGATCCTGATCGAGTTCGATCACCTGCCGGGGATCATCTGGGACAACATGGAACCGACACGCGACCATATCCACACGGTCGTGCGTACCCCCAACGGCAACGATTACGGGCGCGACCTGTTACGCCAGCACTACGAGCAGCACGACCATTCGGATCCGAATACGCCGCACCGCCGCGGGCTGGTCTGAGGATCACGCTCTAGAAAGTAAACAGGACGGACGTGTACCAATCGAGCCGATCGGTCTCGTCGGCGTTCTCAATGCCGCGGCCGATATAGGCGAGCAGGTGGAAGTGATCGTTTAGGTCGTAACGCGCGCCGGTGCCGACCGATGTGGTGTCTTCCCCGCCGATAGCGTCAGCAGTCTGGTGAAAGATTTCCACACCGAGCTGCAGGTCGGATCTAATTTGATTGGCTACAACGAGCCCAGCCTCGCAGAAATTCTGCGAGTCCCCTCCCCGGTTGAGCTCACAGCCGCCACCGCCGAACGCCGACCATTTGCCCCAATCCTTCTCCAGCCAGATCGGGAGCAGCAACGAAGCGTGCTGGTCACCAATATTTATCGACGCGCTCGGCAGGATAACTCGGGGAAAGACCGCAACGTCCAGCCCAAAATTCTGCTGAGTGAGGAAGCGATACTTCGCGGCAAGTTCGACGTTGCCGAGGCCTGCCTCCGCCGCTCCGACGCCCGGAAAATCGTAGTCCCAAGGTATCGTTGCGGTAAGCTGCAGATTCGGCGCGCCACCGTAATTGAAGTCGATGCCGCTTTGCCCGCTGGTGTCGCCCTGCGCCGCCACGCCCTGCGAAAATGCGTAGATCTCGAAGTGCTGGTAATCCGTCGGTTCGGGATCGTCAGTCAAATAGGGCGGGCCCGCCAAAGCGCGCGTTATCGTTGTCAGCCAGAGCGCCGCGCATAACAACAATAGTGCGGCAGTACGTAACGCCGGGGACTCCGCAATTGCGATAGACTTACCGAGCCAACCCCGATCATCGAAACGCCGTCTTCGACACCTATCTGCCCGGCCCAGTCGTCCCCGAATGCGTTTACGCGCCACGTTCACGAACCTCCTGCGCTTTTGACCGACACCCCAGCAATGAGAACAAGATGACTCCGATTCTCGATCGCGCGATGACCAAAGTCCCCGAAATTACGATCACCTTCTGGATTATCAAGATCGCCGCGACGACGCTGGGCGAAACCGGCGGCGACACCATCACAATGACGCTGAATTGGGGCTACCTCATCGGCACCGTGCTGTTCTTGTCGCTTCTGGTTGCGCTCGTGATCCCGCAGATTGCGGCGAAGAAATTCCACCCCTTCCTGTATTGGGGCACGATCGTGGCTTCCACCACAGCCGGCACCACCATGGCCGACTTCGCCGACCGCTCGCTCGGCATCGGCTATGCGGGCGGCTCGTTACTGCTGCTTGTCTGTCTCATGGCGACACTTGCGGCATGGTACTGGACGCTCGGCTCGATCTCGGTCGCAACCGTCGCCACACCGAAAGCTGAAGCGTTCTATTGGCTCGCCATCACCTTCTCACAGACGCTGGGAACGGCGCTCGGCGACTGGACGGCCGATGACACCGGCCTCGGCTATGGCGGCGGCGCGCTGGTGTTCGGCGCCGGATTGGCCGCACTCGCACTCGTCTATTACCGGACCAATATCTCACGGGTGTTTTTGTTCTGGGCCGCCTTCATCCTCACGCGTCCGCTCGGCGCGACCGTCGGCGATTTTCTCGACAAGCCGCTTCGCGACGGCGGCATGGCGCTGAGCCGCCCCATTGCCTCGGCCGTCATCGCCGC
>DATJTL010000496.1:0-7068 GCA_035503415.1 Xanthobacteraceae bacterium | reverse complement strand
AGCGCGATGCGCTCGGTGAGTGCCGCCGGCGGCATATAGTCGTTGTAGGCGTGATCGACGGTGCCGGCGATCGTGGTTTTGAGATTGTCGGTCGGAAAGCGCGAAATGCGGCGAATCCCGGAAACGCCTGCCGTCAGCTTCGCCCAATTGTCGGCCTTGCCGGCGCCGAGCGAGGTGACCATGCCGATCCCGGTGACGGCGACGATGGGGCGGCCCGCTCGGTCGCGGGTCGCCGGGTGCGTTGTGCTGCCGTTTGCGACCGCCATCGACCGCTCCCTCAATTGACCCGCTCGATGAGCGCCAGCCCTTCGCCGCGCCAGGCGCCGACGCTGGTGACGACCAATTGCGACAGCCCCGGCGGGCTGTCACCGGCGTCTGCGCTGCCCGTCGGCGCGAACAGCTTGCCGTGCTCGATCACCGCGCAGCCGATGGCCAGATTGGCGATAAACTGCGCCTCGACGCCATGCCCGGTATACGTGCCGGTATTGCGGACGGGAAGACCGAATTTGCCGAGCGCTCGCCGCTCCGCCAACGTGGCCGGCTCGATCCCGCTGGCGCCGGAAATGACCGCCGCGTGCGCGCGATCCACGCCCGCCGCGATCGTATCCCATTCGCGAGCGAGAGTCGCCTCGATATCTCCCTCGCGCCGCCGGTTCCGATCCGAACAGATCGCCGAAATCCGCGCCCGCGGGCGGGCGCCGCGGGCCTGCGCGTGCGCCGGGCTTTCGAGGATGAGAGAGGCCCCGAGCGTCGCATAGGCGACGCCGCCTCTGGGGCCGCGATCCCAGACCGGCGCGAACTTGTCCTTGAGCAGCGCGCCGCCAAGTTCGAAGTCCAAGAGGTGGTCCAAGCGCGCACCGTGGCAGGCGGCGCCGACCAGCGTCACCTCGCTCTGGCCGGCCGCCACGCGCGCGTGCGCCACGCGCACCGCATCGACGCCGGCGGATTCCTCGCCGAGGAATGTGCGCGAGGAACCGACTACGCCGTGAACGATAGAGATGTTGCCGGCGAGCAGATTCGGCAGCTGCGCCAGGAACAAGGTCGGGCGCAGATCGCTCATCAGCCGCTCGTTGAGGAAGGCGCCGGGGTTCTCCGCGCTGCGCATGCCGGCGATGATGGCGGTGTCGACCGGAACGTCGCGCTCGCCGCCGACGGCGGCGACGATCATGTCGGTATGGTCGAGCAGATCGCGCTTGCCGGCAAGGCCGGCGTCGCCCAGCGCAAGGCCGGCGGCATAGACGCCGACGCGCTGCCACATTTCCATCTGCCGCTGATCGCCCTTTTTGGGAATCTGTTTGTCAAAGCTCATCGGCGGCAGCGAATGCACGATGAAGGGCGGAAAGCTCTTATCGTCGTAGGGCGGCGGAGCGCCCCGCGCGAAGAAGTCCCACGTCGCTTCAAGCCCCTCGCCGAGGCACGTGAGCAGACCAACGCCGGTGATCCACACCTCGCGCCGGTCGGTCACTTAACGAACTCCCGCACCGGAAGATTGAGCCGCTCGCCCCAGCCGAGGAACGCCTCGCGGAATTGCGGGCTCGGATACGGCATGATGCGGAAAGTGAGTTCGGCGTCGCAGACTTTCTTGCCGTCGCGTGTGCCCGCGCATGCGGTCACGGTGTAGCCCGATCCCTCGTGGACGATTGTGCCTTCGAATTCGAGCGCATCGCCGGGGAACACCAGCGTGCGGAACTTGGCGTCCTTGACGCCGGCGAGGAACGGCATGGCGGCGAAGCGGCCGAGCACGCAAACGAGCCAGCCGGCGGTCTGCGCCATGCATTCGGTCAGCAGCACTCCGGGCATCAGCGGATAGGTCGGAAAGTGGCCTTCGAAAATCGTGCTCTCTTTCGGCACCGTGCAGGCCGAACGAAGCCGCTGAGCGCCGATATCGACATCGACGATGCGGTCGATCATCTGAAAATATTCGAGGCGCATGGGTAGGGCGCCTCAGGCGCCTTTGGCCGCGATGAGTTCGTCGATCCGCGTGCTCAAGTTCTGCAGCACGAAATACTTGTCAGTCGAGGCCGTGCCGTCGTTGACCTCTTGCGTCCATTGTTCGAGCGGCAACTTGATCCCGAACGCCTTATCGATAGCAAACGCGATGTCGAGAAAATCGAGGCTATCGATCTCGAGGTCCCTCGTCGCGTGGCTTTCGGGCTTGATGCTTTCACGCGGGATATCGCAGGTTTCCGCAATGATATCAGCAACTTTGTCGTACGTCGTGGGCATCTCGCGTGCTCACCAGCCACACAATCTCAACGCGCCCGGAACGCCCCTGGCGCAAACAAGCCCACCGATGTCGGGGGCCCCACAGCTCGGCATGCCCCTATAGCGAAGGATGGCGCCAAGTTCAACATTGGCGGGGCGGCGGCCCGAATTGGGCGGGGAGGCGGAGTTTACTTCTGGATGATCGGTGCGGCGAGCTCGATGGGCGCGCAGTTCTGCCTGCCTTGCAACACGCAGTCCTGGTCTCGCTCCATTTCGGCGATGGTGTCGGCGAGCCAGACCCCGACGCCGATCAGGAGCGTGACCACCGCCACCGCGATGACGTTCATGAACATCCGGTGCGGATAGTTGATGTTCTCGTCTTCCCGGTCCTGCTCGTATTGCGCCAGATCGTCGAGCGCGTCCGGTTCCGGCTCGCGGGCGACGGTTGCGGCCGCAATGGCGCGGTCGGTCAGGCGTTCGCGTGGTCGAAATTGCAGAATTTCCGCCGAGGGCCGCTCGTCCTCGGCTTTCGGCCGTTCGTGCGCCAGCTTGGAACCGCCGTCTCGCATGGAATCGAAGATACGCCTTTCCGGGGCAATCGCTAAGTGCAGAATCGCATAAAGTTACCTATGTGTTCGCATGCGTCATTCCGCCCTTTCGGCGGTTGCCAAGATTCAGTTCGATGAAGCTCTGGTCCAACATGCGGGCAATCGTGGCCTTGGCGGCGGCCTATGCGGTCGTCGGTCAGGCGACATTGCTCGCTATAGGCGGTCTGCCCGCCGGTTCTTCCAGCTTTGCGGCGGGATTCCTTTGCGCGCAGCACAACGGCGCGCCCGTGCAGGCGCCGCCAGGCTCGGGCGAACATCGCTGCCTTGCTGACTGCCTCGCCTGTTGCTGCGGCATATCCGTTCCGCCGGCGCCGCTGCCCGCGCTCGTCTATCGCTCGGCGCTGTCGCAGCCGATCGCGGTGACGGCGGCGGCGGTTGCTCCCGTCGCGCCGCTCCGCTTTGCCCGCGCGCATCGCTCCCGCGCCCCGCCGCTCGGCTGAAATCGCAAGTGAGATAGGTTCAGCCACAACTATCCCTCCCTGCTGCCCATTGGGCAGCGATCCAGTACGGAGCAATGCCATGCAGAATTTCAATTCGCTGACGATCACGCGCGGCGCCGCCGCGTTGCTTACGCTGTTGAGTGTGCCGTTCTTGGCCGGTCACGCGGCAGCGGCCGAGTACAAGCTCGGCACTCTGCAAATCACCCAGCCGTGGGCCCGCGCTACGCCGCAGGGCGCCGATTCAGGCGCGGCCTATATGACCGTGACCAACACCGGTCCGACCGCCGAACGGCTGAGCTGCGTGTCGAGCGACGCCTCGGCGAAGTGTCAGATTCACCTGATGAGCATGGAGGGCGGCGTCATGAAGATGCGGCCGGTCGAAGGCGGCCTGCAGGTGAAGCCCGGCGAAACCGTCACGCTTAAGCCGGGCGGCTATCACATGATGCTCGTTGGTCTGAAAGCGCCGCTGCAACAGGGCAAGACCGTCGAGGCGACGCTGAAAGCCGACGACGGGGCGACCGTGCAGGTTGAATTTCCGATTGCCGCTATCGGCGCGCCCGCGCCCGGCACCGCGGGCGGCGGCGGCATGATGATGCAAGGCCACGGTACTGAGAAGAATGGCACCATGCAGATGAAATAAGCATTGAAATAACCATACGCATCGAGGCGAAGGCCGCAAACCGGCCGGCGGAGCGCGAACTTCGCCGGCCGGATTCGTTAAGAATTTCCAACCTTACCATTGATTAAGAGTAGTTGCCGTATACCGTCGACAAGCACGCGCGGCGCTAAGACATAAGAGATATGAGCGGCACTGATCCGAAGGACGTCCGGAGTTGGTCCGGACCCATCAACAATCTGGCCGAGGACGAGCGGCGCTCGCTGGTCGATTCGATGAGCGCGCAAGCGCGTCCGCGCATCGCAATTGCCGAGGCGCTGCGCAATCACTGGTTCGAGATTTGGTATCAGCCGAAGATCGATCTCAAGCGCAAGTGTCTCGCCGGCGCTGAAGCGCTCGCCCGCATCCGCCATCCGGATCTGGGCGTTCTCTTGCCAGGCAGCTTTTTGCCCGACGTCGACGAAAACAGCGTCGCCGAACTGGCCCAGCATGCGGTGATGGCGACCTTGTGCGACTGGTCGATGTTCGAGCAGGCGGGATTTAATCTTCACCTCGCCATCAACGTGCCGGTGGGTGTGCTGCTCAAGCTGCCGATCGCGAGGCTGGTCGCCGAGTATCGGCCGAAATCTCAACGCTGGCCCGGATTGATTGTGGAAGTGACCGAGGACCAGATCGTGCGCGATCTGGCGCTGGCGCAGAAGATCGCGAGCCAGCTGCAGGTGAGCGGCATCAAGATCGCGATCGACGATTTCGGCGCCGGCTATTCGTCGTTCTCGAGCCTGCGTGAGTTGCCGTTCGCGGAATTGAAGGTCGACCGCTCCTTCGTCATGGGCTGCGCGACCGACGCCACCAACGCCGCCATCTGCCAGACCGCGATCGATCTTGCCCATCGCTTCGGCAGCGCCGCGGTAGCCGAAGGCATCGAAACGCAGGCGGATTTGCAGGCCCTCATGGTGATGGGCTGCGATTTTGGCCAGGGCGTGCTGATCGCGCCGCCGATGCCGAAAGAACGGTTTCTGGCGCTGCTGCGCGAGCGCATGAACAAGCCGCGGCCCGCTTCGTCCAAGGAGACGGCGCAAACCGCCGGCAAGCCGGTCGGCCGCGTCGCGTAGTTTTTCGCTTTTATCGACCGCTCGTCACCGCGAAGGCGGGGACCCAGATTTATTTGGACTCCCGCTTTCGCCGGAATGAGCGGAAGCCGGATTATTTTCCCGGCTCCTTGAACGGCGCTTTGATGTCCTCCGGCAGCGGCGCCATGAAGGTGTTGAGCGTCATCGACACCATGGCGTAATAGCCGAGCAGGCCGACCAGTTCGACCGTGCCAGCCTCGCCAAGCAGCTTGTAGGCGCGATTGAAAGTCGGCTTGCTGACGCGCCGCTTGGCGTACAGTTCCTTGATGAAGGCGTAGACCGTCATCTCGTCGCGCGGCGCCGATTTCGGTGCGCGGCCGGCTTGCAGATCGCGGATCGTTTGTGGCTTGACGCCCTGTTTCTCCGCCATCGGCGAATGCATCGCCCATTCGTACTGCGCCTTCCAGTGCGCGGCGGTGACCAGGATGGCGAACTCCATCAGCCGCGGCGCGATGCTGGTGTGAAAACGCAGGTGCCCGCCGAGCTTTTGCGCCAGCTCGCCGAACGCCGGGGAGTGCAGATAGATGGCGAACGGGCCGGACATCTTGAACTGGCCGCGCGGGCCCGACTTGATGGATTCTGCCAGCGCCTTCTGCTCGGCGGTGAGGCTTTGCTCGGTGAGTTCGGGCAGGCGGGGCGATTGCAAGCTTTTGGGCATGGTTTCCTCTAAAATTGACGATTACGTATTTGGCGTTAGCATGTGCGTTGCAGTTCAATAACGGTTCACGCCCCTTTGCAAGATGGGAGATTTTTGTGGCCGCAAATCTCAGTTTCTCGGTTATATTGGAGCCGCAGGAAGAAGGTGGCTTCACCGTACTGGTGCCGAGCTTGCCGGAAGTCGTCACCGAAGGCGATACCGAGCAGGAGGCTTTGGCCAATGCCGAAGAGGCGATCCGTGCGATTGTGTCCTACCGGCGGGATCACGGTATCGCCATTCCGGCGGATATGGCTCCAGAAATTCGGCGGGTAACGGTGGCTGCGTGACGTGAACGCGCAAAGGCTTCCCGTCGTCAACGGGCGGCAAGTTATTCGAGCGCTCGTTAAGGCCGGGTTTGTAGTCGACCGGATCGCCGGAAGTCATCACGTCCTTGTTGATCCGGCCGATGCCCGCCGAACGGTGACAGTGCCCGTTCACGCCGGGCGCGATCTGAAGCGCGGAACGCTGCGATCGATCATCCGCCAGGCCGGCATTACGGTAGAAGATTTCGTTAGACTCCTTTAGCGGCGTTTTTTGGCTTTGGTCTTAGCTCCAACCTTCTTACCGGGCTTGGGGGCCGTGCGCTTGGCTGGCGTGGGGCTCTTTTTGCTCGTGGCTCTTGCCGCCGGCTTGGCCGCCGCTTTCGCCGGCATCAGGCCCGCCTTCTCGATCTGGCGCACCCAATAATCCCAGGCGCGGTTGGTCGATGGCGGCCGCTGCTGATGCGCCGACGTGAGCTCGATCTCGCCCGGCGAGAGTGAATCGACGTGGCCCATGGCCATCGCCTGCGCCAGCAGCTTGCAATTGTCGGAGCCGAACACGGTGCGGAAAATCAGCTCGCGGATGCTTCTGCCGGCGACGGTGGCGCCGTGGCGGCGCATCAGCACCATCCAGTTCGGGCCCATCGCGCGGGCGAGCGAGGCGCCTTCCTCGGGCTTGGTCACCAGCATGTTGGTGTCGCCGAATTCGTCGCGTTGATCCCAGAACGCCACCGGCCCAACCACGGCGGCGAGATGAAATACCGGCACGATCTGCCGCCCAGAGATGGCGAACGGCAGCACGGTGTGGGCGTGGTGATGCACGACGGCATTGACGTCGGGGCGCGCCTTGTAAATCTCGCCGTGGATCACCTTTTCGCTGTAGAGGCGGTATTCGGTCGGCCGCACCGGCTCGGAATCGAGGGTGAGCTCCACGAGGTCGGATATCTCCGCCAATTCCGGCGCGCGGTGGCGCGGGACGAAATAGCGCTGCGGATCGTGCGGATGGCGTACGCTGACATGGCCGAAAGCGTCGAGGATTCTTTCGTTGGCCAGGATGCGCGTGGCGACGATCAGTTCGTACAGCGTCTCGGCAAGCGCGTCGGACATCAAAA
>DATJTL010000495.1:0-3678 GCA_035503415.1 Xanthobacteraceae bacterium | reverse complement strand
TTTGCGGCCTGTTCAACATCCTGTTCTTCGTCTACCCCGGGCCGCTGGTCGGTGCGGCAAGCGCCGCCGCCCATTCCCTGTTCTGATGCGGCTTGATCCGGCGGCGGAACTGGCCGGTTTTCGCCTCGCGGCGCACGAGACTTTGGACTCCACCAATGCGCAAGCGTTGCGGCTTGCGTTCGACCGCTCCGCCAGTACCGAACCGCTATGGATCACGGCACGCCAGCAGACGGCCGGCCGCGGCCGGCGCGGCAATGTGTGGGTTTCGCCGGAAGGCAATCTCTACGCCACCTTGTTGCTCGCGGACCCGGCTGCCCCGCGCCATTGTCCGCAACTGTCGTTCGTGGCCGCGCTCGCCGTGCATGACGCGCTCGTGCAATGCGCGCCCGCACTGCGCGGAAGGCTTGCCCTTAAATGGCCGAACGACCTGCTTTGCGCGGACGCCAAGGTCGCCGGCATATTGCTTGAAAGCCATCATCTTGCCGGCAAACCGCTTGCCGACAGACTGCTTGCCGACAGACTCGCGGTCGCGATCGGCATCGGCATCAATTGCCGGCATCATCCCGAGCAGACCGCTTATCCGGCGACCGATCTCGCAGCCGCCGGCGTCGAGGTTTCGCCCGACGATGCGTTTTCCGCGCTCTGTGGCACGATGATGCGCCGTCTCATGCAGTGGCGGCGAGGCGAGGGCTTCAGCACCATCCGTTCCGATTGGCTCGATCGTGCCACCGGTATCGGGCGCGACATGCTGGTGCGATTGCCCGACCGGGAACTGCATGGCCGGTGGGAAACACTCGACGAACACGGCCAGTTGCTGCTCCGCTTGGCCGACGGAAGCTTGGAGACGATCGCCGCCGGCGACGTATTTCCACTTGATGGCCCGGCGCCGGCAGCGCCGGCGCTGCCGCAGGAAGCGACTCAAGACAATGCCGCAGAATGAGCTTGTCTTCGCGCCGCTCGGCGGCATCGGCGAGATCGGGATGAACCTCTCGATCTACGGCGTCGGCGATGAGCGGCGCCGGCAATGGCTGATCGTCGATTGCGGCGTGTCCTTTGCGGCCGAAGAGCATCTGCCCGGCGTCGACCTGATCATGCCGGACATCCGCTATCTGCTCGAGGAGCGGAAGAACATTTTGGGTCTCGTGCTCACCCACGGCCACGAGGATCACCTGGGCGCGCTCATCGACCTGTGGCCGCGGCTCAACGTGCCGATCTACGCCACCCCGTTCACCGCCGCGTTGTTCGAGGCCAAGCGCGCATCCGAACCCGGCGCACCGAAAATTCCCGTCAACGTCGTGCCTTTTCGCGGCAGCGTAACGCTCGGCCCGTTTGCCGTCGAATTCATCAGCGTCGCCCACTCGATCCCGGAATCGTGTGCGCTTGCGATCCGCACGCCGGCCGGCACCGTGCTGCATACCGGCGATTGGCGGATCGATCCCACGCCGCTTGCCGGCGCGCTCACCGACGGGCCGCGGCTGAAGGCCCTCGGCGATGCCGGCGTGCTCGCGCTCGTCGGCGATTCGACCAATGCGGTGCGCGACGGCCGCTCACCCTCTGAAGCCGAAGTCGCCAAAACCATCGCCGAACTGGTGCGCACCGCGCCGGCGCGCGTCGCCGTCACTACCTTTGCGTCGCACGTCGACCGCATCCGCGCCGTCGCCGAAGCCGCGCGCGCCGTCGAACGGGAGGTCGTGGTGGTCGGCCGCGCCATGGAGCGCGTGGTGCAGGTCGCACGCGAGACCGGCTATCTCGACGGCGTGCAGGAATTCCGTGGCGCCGAGAGCTACGGCTATCTGCCGCCCGATAAGGTTTTGGCGCTGTGCACCGGCAGCCAGGGCGAGCCGCGCGCCGCGTTGTCGCGCATCGCCGAGGACGAGCATCCGGAAGTGACGCTGTCGCGCGGCGATCGGGTGATCTTTTCCGCGCGCGCCATTCCGGGCAACGAGAAGGCCGTCGATCGGGTGATCAACGGTCTGGTGGCGCAGGGGGTGGAGGTCATCACCGACCGCACCCACCTTGTCCACGCCTCAGGCCATCCGCGCCGCGGCGACCTTCTCGATATGATCGGCTGGGTGAGGCCGCAAATCCTGATTCCGGCCCACGGCGAGGCGCTGCATCTCTCCGAGCATGCCGACTTGGCGCGCCGCGCCGGCGTGCCGCAGGTGCTGCTCTGCCGTAACGGCGATTTGGTGCGGCTTGCCCCAGGGCCGGCGGGAATTATCGACGAAATACCATCGGGCCGGATCTACAAGGACGGCACCATCCTGATCGCGGCCGACGCGCGCACGGTCGCTGCACGCCGCCGGCTGAGTTTCTCCGGCGCAATCTCGGTCGCGCTGGCGTTAAGCGAGAAGGGCGTTCTCGTCGCCGATCCGGAGGTAGAACTGTTCGGCGTACCCGAAGCTGATACGGCCGGCCTGTCGATGATCGAGATCGCGCGGGAAGCGATCGACGAGGCATTCGAATCGCTGCCCAGGCCGCGCCGGCGCGATCCTGAATCCGTATCCGAAGCGGTGCGCCGCGCGGTGCGCGCCGCCATTGCGGAGCGCTGGAACAAGAAGCCGATCTGCCACGTGCATGTGCTGGTGGTGTAGGATGCCGCCGCCGGGTGCAGGAGATTCCGTCATATGATCGGCAAGCTCAATCACGTGGCGATTGCGGTGCGCGATATCGCCAAGGCGACTGCGGTCTACCGCGATGTGCTGGGCGCGCAAGTCTCGGCCGCGGTGCCGCAGCCGGACCATGGCGTGACCACAGTGTTCATCACACTGCCCAACACCAAGATCGAACTACTCGAGCCGCTTGGCGAAGGCTCGCCGGTCGCCAAATTCCTCGAACGCAACCCGGACGGCGGCATGCATCACCTGTGCTACGAAGTCCCCGATATCCGCGCGGCGCGCGATGCGCTGCGGGGGGCCGGCATGCGCGTGCTGGGTGACGGTGAACCCAAGACCGGCGCGCATGGCAAGCCGGTCCTATTCCTGCACCCGAAGGATTTTGCCGGCACGCTGGTCGAACTCGAACAGGCCCGAACATGACGAAGACGACGGCTTCGGCACTTTTTTTCCTGATCTGGTGGATCGTGCTGTTCGCGGTGCTGCCATGGGGGGTGCGCAGCCAGCAAGAGGAAGGCGAGGTGACGCCGGGCACCGATCCCGGCGCGCCGATTGTCCCAAAATTGGGACGGAAGCTGATTTGGACGACACTCGTTACCTGCGTGGTATTTGCCGCCGCCTATATCATCTATGCGGACCAACTGGTCTCGATCGACGGTCTGCTGGCCCCCTTCGGCCTTCATTTCACAGATTAGAAACAGACCAGAAATTGGTGTTATTTCAGTAGTTTATGTTAGTATTCTCAGGCGACCTATCGTGCCGACCGACCATCCGCCATCAGCCGGGAAAGACCATTAACTGGGAAAGACCATTAACCAGGAAAGAAAAGGCAGGGCCAAGTGCCCTGCCTGAAATCCTTGTCCAAAACCCTCGCTCCACGCCTGATTTCGTCGTTTTTGCTCCGGCGTGCGGCGGCGTTACGTTCGCGCTCTGAGGATCATCCTCCCAAGACTTGGACCGCTATCCCGAAATGGCCGCGCTCAAGCACGCGGCATCGCGATAGCCCGGTCATTGGTAATCGATCCGTGTACGCTTGTCATCAGCTTACCGGGCCCAAACAACA
>DATJTL010000494.1:0-3938 GCA_035503415.1 Xanthobacteraceae bacterium | reverse complement strand
AATATGGTCTTGTATTGTTTGGGGTTTTCCCCGGCCAGCGGGTGGAGAAGAAGAGGGCATGAGCGGCAATCCAACAGTGGCGAGCGTCATCGCAGCGGACCTTGCCGGCTACGGCGCGCGGCGCTGCTTCGGCCTGCTCGGTACCGCCAACTTCAAGGTTTCGCACGCGCTGGTGCAGGCCGGCGTGGAGCTGATCGCGGCGCGCCATGAATGCAATGCCGCCAGCATGGCCGACGCCTACGCGAAATCGACCGGCGAGCTGACGCTCTGCAGCGTGCATTCGGGACCCGGGCTGACCAATGCGCTTACCGGGATCGGCGAAGCCGCCAAAAGCCGCACGCCGCTCGTGGTGCTCGCCGGCGATGTGCCCAACGGCGCAGTGAAGAACAATTTCTACATCGAGCAGGGCGAGATGGTGCGCGCCGTCGGCGCGGTGTCGGAGCGGCTTCACACGATTGCCTCCGCGCGCGAGGATACGCTGCGCGCGGTCACCCGCGCATTGCGCGACCGGCAGACGGTGGTGCTGTCGATGCCGCTCGACGTGCAGCACGCGCCGCTGCCGACCAATCAGCCGCCGATGGAACTGCCGACGGCGCCGGGCCGGCTGCATCCCGATCCGCGCGCGGTGGAACGGCTGGCTGAAGCGTTGGCGAAGTCGAAGCGTCCGCTCATTCTCGGCGGCCGCGGCGCGGTGATTTCCGGCGCCGAGGATGCCCTGGTCGCGCTTGCCGACAACGTCGGCGCGCTGTTGGCGACCTCGGTCTGCGGTCACGGGCTGTTTGCGCAAAATCCCTGGTCGGTCGGCATCAGCGGCGGCTTCTCATCGCCGGTCGCCGACGAGCTGATTGCCGAAAGCGATTTCATTGTTGCCTTTGGTGCGAGCCTCACGCAATGGACGACCAAGAAAGGAAAGCTGATCGCGCCCGGCGCCGTCGTCGCCCAGGTCGACATCGACGTTCCCAAGCTCGGCTACCAGATGCCGGTTGGGATCGCCATTCACGGCGACGCGAAGGCCACCGCGGAAGCGCTCTTGGAACAACTCGGGCGGCGCAATGCGACGAACGCCAAGGGCGGCCGCCGCAGCAATGCGATGCGCGAGCGCATCCGCGCCGGCGACAATCATCATTTTCCGTGGCCGGATGAATCGAGCAAGCAATTCATCGACCCGCGCACGCTTTCTAAAGCGGTGGACGCCATCCTGCCGCAGGATCGCGTGGTCGCCTCGGATTCCGGGCATTTCTGCGGCTGGGTGCCGCGATACCTGCGGGTGCCGAACGCGCGCGCCTCGTGTTTGAGCCACTCGTTCCAATCGGTCGGTCTCGGTCTGCCATCCGCGATCGGTCTCGCCGTCGCCAATCCGGGAAAGCTTGCGGTGCTCGGCACGGGAGACGGCGGTTTTCTGATGTCAATCGCCGATCTGGAAACGGCCATCCGTCTCGGGCTTCGCCTGTGCGTTCTCGTCTACAACGACGCCTCCTACGCGGCCGAGGTGCATTACTTCCGCCGGCAGGGATTCTCCGTCGATATCGTGCAATTCCCCGACACCGATTTTGCCGCCATCGCCCGCGGCCATGGCGCGCGCGCGGCGACCGTGCGAACGCTCGCTGATCTCGATCCGGTAAAGGAATGGGTTGCCGAAGGCTGCCCGGGCGTGTTCGTGATCGACGGCAAGATCAATCCCGACCTCGAAGCCGACTGGCACGCCGAGCATTTTCCGAATTAAGACGTCGCCAAATTGCAGGAGGGAGTGGTATCCCTCGCGCTCGCGGCAGTTAGATGCCTCCTCCGGCACTGCCGTGTTAGAATCGTGCGCGCCTCGCTACATGGTGCTGATTGTGATATCGTTGACACGATGCGCGACCCGAATCTCATCACAGTCCTGCGGACCTACAGTGCGGCGCTCCGTGAAAGCGGAGCGACGGCACTTTTTGTCTTTGGATCGCGCGCACGCGGCACCGAGCGGCCTGACAGCGATCTCGACCTCTTCATCGACTATGATCCGACCGAAAAAATTCCCAACCTGTTTCGTCTGATGCAAATTGAGGAAAAGATATCCGGGGAACTCGGCGTTGCGGTGACGATAACGACAAGAAACGCGCTGCACCCCTTGATGAAGGACAGCATTGAGCGAGACGCCATTCGAGTCAGTTGATGCCGCGGGACCCAACGATCGCGATTAAAGATTGCCTGACGGAGATCGCAATTCTTCGAGAGATTGGGGCGCGTTCGACGCTGGATGGTTTCCGCCGTGATCCAATTGCACGCCACGCTGCCGCTTATGCGATCCAGACGATATCAGAAGCCGTGCGTCAGATTCCCGATGATTGGCTTGCCGATTTTCCGACCGAGCCTTGGGGACAGATAAAGCGTATCGGAGACCGCATCCGTCACGAATACTTTCGGATTGACGACGCAATCCTCTGGCAGATTGTAACAACCGAAGCTCCGGCGCTCATGACGGTGCTCAACGCGATGCTGACGCGACATGGCGGTGATCGGCAACCCTAGTTGTCGCGGATTGCCGCTAAATACTTTCTCCAGCCCGCCGCGCCGGCAAGTAATGCAGCACGCGCCGCTCGATGAGGATGACGCCGAGATAGGCGATGCCGCCCGCCAGCGTCAGCATCATGGCGGCCACAAGGGCCGCCGCTACGTTTGTTTGAATTCAAAACGGCACCGTGATTCCATCCAACGGCGCGTCGCAATTGACCAGATCAACGCGCTTCCAGGCGATCATGATACGCCCGTCGGCCTGCACCAGGCGGTGCAACACGGTGCCACCGAACAGGCGCTGCTGCTCGCGCCGGTATTCGATCATCGTGAATTTGGAGCGGACGGTGCAGGATTTTTTGTCAGCCTCTTCGATCGTCACGTTTGCGACGATGCGGCTGGTGCGCGAGCGCGGCTCCTGCGAATACATGCGCGGACTGGCGAGCCGGCGCACCCGCGTTTCCAGGAGCCGCCGGTCGTCGTAGATCAGCGACACCGTCTCAAGCGGGTCGGCCTGGCCGGGCTCGCTCGGCACCCAGTACCAAGCGTCCTGCGTGAACAGCGCGAGCCACTCGTCGAAATTGCCCTCGTCGAGCAGCCGCGCCTCGTTCAGCAGGAATTGCTCGCAGCGGCGGACGTCAAGCTGCTGCGGCGACGGCAGCCGTGCCGCTCGCGCCAAAGCCGCAAGCGGCGGCCGCCGTCGCGGCGCAGCCGGCTTTCGTGCGCGCTTTGGCCTTCTCGCCATCTGCCGTCAGGAGGCTGCGCGCATGGTCTGCGCCTGGCCGTTCGCCATGTAGCCGAGCCAAGCATCGAGCATGTTGCGAATGTAGATTTCGCTGGTCGAATTCGCTCCACGCCGGCCGCCATTGGGGTCGGGCACGTCGCTGGTGAGACCGCGGCCGATCTCGATCCATTCGGCGCCTTCGCTCGATAGGCCCATGCCGATGCGGTTGTAGATTTCAAGATCGTCGGTCAGCACCAGCGAACCGGTGCCGTTGACGATGTTGGCGAAGCTGATCGTGTTGCGGAACATCTGCGCGGGCGCGCCCTTGAGGCGGAAATTGTAAGTGTGGACGACGGTGCGGTTGACCGCGATCGGATGCACCACGCGCAACTGCTGGAACTGGCTCATGAATGACAGATTCGGATAGACATTGCTGTTCCAGCGCCGCACTTCGAGCACCCGGCGCGCTTCCTCCTTGCCCTTCTTCTTCTCCAGTGCGGCGATGTACTCGCGGAACAGCGGGTCCTTGAGCGCCGCGACCAGTTTGGCGTCGTCATGATAGTCGCCGAGATAGGAATGGCCGTTGGGATAGGTCCAGATGCCGACCTGGGTCTCCCAGAAGCTGTAGGGCGCACCGTTCTGCCGCATCTGCCGGATGGCGATCTCGCCCGAGCCGTCGGAATGAACTTGGTCCGACTGCTGCTGCGCCGCCTCGATCGAGGAG
>DATJTL010000493.1:0-6209 GCA_035503415.1 Xanthobacteraceae bacterium | reverse complement strand
CGGCGCAGCAGCGCGCGCAGATTTTCCGCGCCGCCTTCGCGGAAATAATCCAACAGCGCGGCAAGTTCGACCGCCGGCAGTGTCGAGGCCGCCGCGAGCCGCGCATCGTCGCGGTCCTCGCCGGGCAGCACGGCGAGCGCGATGCCGCGCTCGCGCGCCAGCAGCGACAGCCGCTCGATGCCGTATCTCCACCAGTCGAGGCCGCCGAGGAGGCGAACGACAATGACTTTGGCATGCGCGCCGACCCGATCTATCCATAGATCGACCGACATTGGATGGCGCAGCTCGCGCAGTTGCGCGAGCCGCACGCTTGGCAACGCTGCGCGCTCGGCCGCCCAGGCGGCGGCAAGGCCGGCCAGATCGCTGTCGGCGAAGGAAAGCACGGCGATGTCGCCCGGCGACTGGCCGAGATCGACCGCTTCGACGATCTCGTCGAGACTGGCCGAACTGGTGGCGAGCAAGTGCATGGATCACTTCGCTCCGCTAGCTACTCCGAAAGCGCGCGCGTCACGCCGGCGCGGTCCAGTCCCTTCAGTCCGATCACCACGAGCCGGCTTTGGCGCGCTTCGCCGGCGCTCCACGGCCGGTCGTATTGGTGCGTTACCCGCGCGCCGACGGCCTGCACGAGCAGGCGCAGCGGCTTGCCGGTGACGGCGGCAAAGCCTTTGACGCGCAGTACGTCGAATTTTTCCGACAAAGCGGCGACGCGCGCCGAGAGCTCGGCCGGATCGGCGATCTCGGGCAGCGGCACGACGAAAGAATCGAAATCGTCGTGGTCATGATCTTGCTCGTCGTCGTGGTGAGTGCGGCGGTTGGCGATATCGTCCTCGGTGCCCACCCCGAGCCCGAGCAGCAGGCTCGCGTCCACCGTGCCGCCGGCGACCGCGAGGGTCTTCACGCTGCGCGGCAACGCGCCGGCGATCGCGGCCTGCGCTTTCGCCATGCCGGCGTCGTCGAGCAGGTCGCGCTTGTTGAGCACGACGAGATCGGCGCACGCAATCTGATCTTCAAAAACTTCCTCGATCGGATCGTCGTGAGTGAGCGCGCTGTCGGCCGCGCGCTGGCTTATGAGTGCGTTGAGGTCGGCGGCGACGCGTCCGTCCGCGAGCGCGGCGGCATCAACCACGACCACCACGCCGTCGACGGTGACGCGGCTCTTGATCGCGGGCCAATGGAAGGCCTGCACCAGCGGTTTCGGCAACGCGAGGCCGGACGTTTCGATGACGATGTGCTCAACTCCCTGGCGCGACAAAATGGCGTCGAGCGCCGGCACGAACTCGTCGGCCACCGTGCAGCACAGGCAGCCGTTCGCCAGTTCGACGATGTTCTCTTCCGGGCAGGCCTCGTTGCCGCAGCCTTTGAGAATCTCGCCGTCGATGCCGACGTCGCCGAATTCGTTGACGATGACGGCGAGCCGTCGGCCTTGCGCATTGCCAAGCACATGGCGAATGAGCGTGGTTTTGCCGGCGCCAAGAAAGCCGGTGACGATGGTGCAGGGGACGCGCGCCAGCGAGCGGTTCATGGGTTGATCTCTTCAAAGCCGATGGGAGGAACGCGAGCGATCAGGCCGCGTTTGAGGATGTCGGGACGTCCGCGCCAAGGCAGGATGCCGTCGGCCGCGTGCGCCAGCAGCCGCGCGCCAGCGACGAGCGCTTCCGCGCACGATGCATCGAGCCCGCCAAACACGTAGGTCCAGGAACCGTTGGCGCGTAGCGCGGCGCTTTGACCGCGCGAGCAATTGGCGAGGCAGCGCAGGCGGCGCACCTCGACCTCTGTTCCGGCGGCGGCGCGCTCGGCGGCCTCCGCAAGGAGGATTCCGGGACGCGCCTCGCTGTCCGGCTCGCCAGCACGCCGGCAGGTGACGCAGACATAAACAACCGGCGCTGCGGTCGACGCGCCATTTTCAATTTGAGGTGCGTCCAGTGAGGTTGCCATCGCCTAGCCTCGCGCCCGTTTGGCAAGCGGCCGGTCAAGACGCCCGCAACGGCAGATCAGACAGGAGATGACCCGGCTCTGCAGCGGAATACCTGCGACCAGATAGCCGGAACCGGCGAGATCGTCGTCGAGTGCAATTTTGAGGAAAGTATCCACCAATATTCCCCGCATGGCCTGCCGTCTGCAACCGGCGCAAGCGAGGACCAAAGGACTTTCGTCCTCTGGATCATCCATCGGCGCACCCCGGCCGATGTTTGCCGCGTCGACTTTCGACCGACGGCAGGTCTCCTGGCTCGCGGATCGTCGTCTTGCCCTGCCTTCCCGGCGGCATTTCCACCGCCAGTGGCACACTCGGACGAGACTTCCCGCTCACAGTTGCGGGGGCAGCTGCGGATTTGGAACGATAGGTCCCGCACCGCATTCCCTTTTCGCCCTCTCGCGAGGGACCGTCGATGCACGAACGATAGATTTCGGGGCGCCGTGCTGTCAATCTGCTGTCCGAGTTTACCACCCATGAGACTGATCGCTTTCCAGGCCGTGTCGCAGGTGTCTCTGCCTGCTCATCCGGCCAATCGACTAGCGCCGGCCGGGCTTTGGTGATGTCCGACGCAAAGCTCACACTCGTCCTCGGCGGCGCCCGCTCGGGCAAGAGCCGCTATGCAGAGAGCATGATCACCGCGATGCCGCCGCCCTGGGGGTATGTGGCGACCGCAGAGCCGCGCGACGGAGAAATGACCGCGCGCATCGCCACACATCGCGCGCGGCGAGGGCTGCCATGGAAAACGATCGAGGCGCCGCTTGAACTCGCCGAGGCGATCGTGCTGTGCCAGCCGATGCCGGTCCTGGTCGATTGCCTGACGCTATGGCTCTCCAACATGATGCTCGCCGGCTCCGACATCGATGCCGAAACGGGGCGCCTGGAACGCGCGCTGCAGGCGGCCGCCGCGCCGGTGGTGCTGGTCGCCAACGAGGTCGGTTCCGGAATCGTGCCGGAATATCCGCTCGGCCGTAAATTCCGCGATTTGCAGGGCACGCTCAATCAGCGCATCGCCAAGCGCGCTGACCGCGTCGTGCTCATGGTCGCCGGCCTGCCGCTTGCGGTAAAAGGCACGCTATGACCGAAAACATCGACGAGACTGAAACCGAGCGTCATCGCGCCAAGATGGTCAAACGCAAAGCCGTGCAGGATGCCGAGGTCGCCGGCAAGACGATCGAGAAGGGCCTGCTCATCGTTCACACCGGCACCGGCAAGGGAAAATCGACCGCGGCGTTTGGCCTCGCGTTGCGCATGCTCGGACGCGGGCATCGCGTCGGTGTCGTACAGTTCATCAAGGGCGCCTGGCATAGCGCCGAGCGCGACGCGCTCCAGAAATTCGACGATCAGCTCGTCTGGCACACGATGGGCGAAGGTTTCACCTGGGAGACGCAGGACCGCGCCCGCGACGTTGCGGCGGCCGATCGCGCCTGGACCAAGGCGCTCGAACTGATGGACGATGCGAGCTTGTCGCTCGTCATCCTCGACGAACTCAACATCGCGCTGCGCTATGAGTATCTCGATCTCGCCGCGGTCGTGGCGGCGTTGAATGCGCGGCGCGAAGGCCTGCACGTCGTCGTCACCGGGCGCAACGCCAAGCCCGAACTGATCGCCGCCGCCGATCTCGTCACCGAGATGACGCTGGTCAAGCATCACTTCGCCGCCGGCGTGAAGGCTCAAGCCGGCATCGAATTTTAGAGCGCCTCTCGATGGGACGAGAACAGTACCGTCATTGCGAGGAGCGAAGCGGCGAAGCAATCCAGACCGCGCCACCGCGCTGGATTGCTTCGCTTCGCTCGCAATGACGGTCGGGAACTTCTAAACGATGACAGCGCGCGCGCTGATGTTTCAGGGCACCGGCTCGGACGTGGGCAAGTCGCTCGTCGTCGCCGGGCTTTGCCGCGCGTTGACGCAGCGCGGACTGAAGGTGCGCCCATTCAAGCCGCAGAACATGTCGAACAACGCCGCGGTGACCGCAGATGGCGGCGAGATCGGCCGCGCGCAGGCCTTGCAGGCGCGGGCGGCGCGCGCGGTCCCAAGCGTCCACATGAATCCGGTGCTGCTCAAGCCGCAGAGCGAGATCGGCGCCCAGATCGTGGTGCAGGGCCGCGTTTTCGGCAGCGCCAAGGCGGCCGCGTACCAAGAGATGAAAACCGGTCTCTTGCCGTTCGTGCTCGACAGTTATGCGCGGCTGCGGGCCGACGCCGACATCGTGCTGGTCGAGGGCGCCGGCAGCGCTTCGGAAATCAACCTGCGCTTAAACGACATCGCCAATATGGGCTTCGCGCGCGCGGCCAGCGTGCCGGTCGTGCTGATCGGCGACATCGACCGCGGCGGCGTCATCGCCAGCCTGGTTGGCACCAAGGCGGTGCTTGCCGCCGAGGATGCGGCGCTGATCTGTGGCTTCATCGTCAACAAATTCCGCGGCGACCCGGCGCTGTTCGCCGACGGCATGGCGCGCATCGCGCAACTGACCGGCTGGGAGGCGCTCGGCCTGGTGCCGTTTTTTCCCGACGCGCGATCATTGCCGGCGGAGGACGCGCTGGCGCTGGAGCAAACTGGACCGACCAAAAGACAAACGCGCGCGCGCGTCGCCGTGCCGATCCTGCCGCACATCGCCAACTTCGACGACTTCGATCCGCTCGATGCCGAGCCCGCGATCGAACTCGTTCGCGTGCGGCCCGGCGGCGCGCTGCCGGGCGACGCCGATCTCGTCGTGCTGCCCGGCTCCAAGGCGACGATCGCCGATCTCGCCGCGCTGCGCGCCGCCGGCTTTGACATCGACATCGCCGCGCACCATCGCCGCGGCGGCAGGATTCTCGGCCTGTGCGGCGGTTATCAGATGCTCGGGCGCACGATCGCCGATACCGAAGGCATTGAAGGGGTGCCCGGCGAGGTCGAAGGCCTCGGCCTGATCGATGTCGCAACGGCGCTGTCGAACGAAAAGCGCCTCGAGCCGGTGCAAGGGACGACCCACGATGGTGCGCCGTTTGCCGGCTACGAGATGCACATGGGCGTGACGCAGGGGCCCGATTGCGCGCGACCGTTCGCGCATCTTGCCGACGGGACGCCCGAGGGTGCGGTATCGGCCGACGGACGGGTCGCCGGCACCTATGTGCACGGCCTGTTTGCCGATGACCGCCAGCGCGCGGCGTGGCTCGCGCGCCTCTGCGCCGGTCCGGCAAGCGTCGCCTATGAGCATCTGGTCGAGCAGACACTCGACGCACTGGCGGCGCATCTTGCTGCCCATCTCGATCTCGATCGGCTGCTCACATTGGCGCGATGAAAGCGAGGCTAGTCAGCGCCGCGAGCAGCGCCAGCAGAATGGCGTCGGCAATGCGGTAAATCGCCAGCGCGCGGCGGATGTCGGCCGCATCGGCATCACGGCGTCCGTCGCCCATCAGGGCGTCCTCAACGCGCACGCCGCCGTAAATGCGCGGGCCGGCGAGTGCGAGACCGAGCGCGCCGGCCATCGCGGCTTCCGGGTAGCCGGCATTGGGCGAGCGGTGGCGTGAAGCGTCGCGCCAAATCGCGCGCCACGCACGCGGCGCACAGGTGTCCGGGCGGAGCGCCGGGGCGGCGGCGATCAACAGCGCCGCCAGCCGTGACACCGGCAGGTTGACGAGATCGTCGAGCCTTGCCGCCGCCCAGCCGAAGGCTTGGTGGCGCGCCGTGCGATGGCCGATCATACTGTCGGCGGTGTTGATCGCCTTGTAGAGTGCGGCTCCTGGGAGACCCGCGATGGCCAGCCAAAACACCGGCGCGACCACGCCGTCGGAAAAATTCTCGGCGAGGCTTTCGATCGCCGCGCGTGCGACGCCGGCGGCATCGAGCGCCGCGGTGTCGCGGCCGACGATGTGTGCGACCGCGCGGCGGCCGGCCTCGACGCCGTCCTTCTCCAGGGCGAGCGCGACATCGGCGACATGCCGCTGCAGACTGCGCTGTGCGATCAGCGTGCTGGCGAGAACGGCCGTGAGGAAAATCCCGAGCGGCAGACGAAAAAGCGCGCGCTGCAGAAGGAGCGCGGTTGCTCCGGCCGCGGCGAGAACGAGCAGCAGGGCGACAATCCCGGCGGCGCGGCGCACGAGCGCCGAAGCCGTGTCGATGTTGAAGAGACGGTCGAGCGCGCCGATCAGCCGGCCGACCCAGATCACCGGATGGCCGATCGCGCGCGTGAGCGCTTGCGGATAACCGGCGGCGAGCTCGATCAGCATGGCCAAGAGTGCGAGCAAAAGCGTAA
>DATJTL010000492.1:0-2411 GCA_035503415.1 Xanthobacteraceae bacterium | reverse complement strand
GACGTTCTCGACCGCGCTCGATCCGTCGGTATCGAGCACCGTGATGGTCTTGGCGCCGAGCCCTTCGAACAAGTCCTTCGACATCACGACGCCGGGATTACGCGCGGACAGGATCGCGGTGACGCCGACCTTGTTGTCGGCTGCGAGCTGCGAGAGCGGCGCCAGCGTCGCCAGTCCAACGCCGCGGCCGAGCACTACGATGTTCCGCCACGTGGGATCGAGCGCAAAACCGTGACCGAGGGGGCCTGCGATATTGAAGTCATCGCCCGGCCTAAGCGTGGCCATGCCGCGGGTGCCGCGCCCTTCGCACTTGTAGAGGAACTCGATCTGGCCGTTTCCTCCGTCCACGCGATAGACGCTCATCGGCCGCCGCATCCACACCTCGGCGCCGTCCGGCGACGGGCACAGCAGGTGGAACATCTGCCCGGCATAGGCCGTCAGCGCGTGCGGGTGCACCTTAAGGACGATGTGCTTGTATTCGTCGTTGATCCACGCGTTGGAGACGACCGTACTGATGAACTCGCCAACCAGCCGGTCCGGATAGCGGTCGACGTCGCCGATGCGAAGCGCGGAATTGGTGTAGTTCTGGTTCGGGTCGAGGGGCATTGCTCGATTGGTCTGTTGGTTTGATCGCTGCTGCGTCTGCTCGTCCCCGCGATCGCGGGGACCCCGGACTTCATGCATCCTGGCCACTGGATTCCCGCTTTGGCGGGACCAGCGGCACACTCATCAATCGCATTCTTGAGTTATAGGGATGGGGTGCCGTTGTGTCAATTTTGGAACACTTGAGAGCGTGCCTTTTTTGTGGATCGCCAAGACTATTCTCGGCCGTAAAGCATGGTCAAATTTATCCTGTGATTCTCGTATCCTGACGCGAATTCTGGGCGGTCCGAGTGGTGGAACAGACGCGAGCGGAAGATTACGGCCCGGTTCTGCCGATAGGGGACAACGAGGCTCTCGCCAGCTTCTTGTGCTAAAAATGTTACAATCCGCTCGTGGTCGGCATCGTAATCTGTGATCTGCCAATCGTCGGGCGGCGGGGTGCGGCACACGACCAGGCCGCCGCGATCCGGGTTGAGGCTGGCTTGCGTCGGCGTCACCCAGAAATTGACGCTGACGGCGGCATCGTCGGCGTGAACGTCGACGGCCGCCTGCGTTTGCAGGGCTTTGAAGGCCCAAGCCTGGCTCAAGGCGTGCGCGCCGAGAATGTTCGGAAACGCCCGCCGCAGCTCGTCCGCGATCTGCAGGATGAGCGGGCAGGCGAGCCCGTCTTCGAGATAGGAGGCGACAAACCCCTCGATATGGGAGAAGTCGTGCCAGATCGTGCTCTCGAGCAGAAACCGCTGCAACGAGTGGAGGGCTTGCGGCGTGAGCACGTCGTCGACGGTGATCGCACCCTGGGCCTTGAACTGCGTGGTCAACGCCGGCCGATCCGCCCGTTCATTGACGGTGCAGCCGGCTACTTCGGGCGCGGCGCGCAGATGGATCGGCGTATTGTAGTCTTCGCCGAGCGCCTCGATCTGTGCCTCCGACAGCGTGGCCCCCGCGTCCGAGAGTTCCGCCGCAATTGCCCGATAGCTGCGCGCCAGTAATTCGAAACGCAGGCGGTCTCGCGTTCGTTGCGACAGATAGAGAAATTGCTCGGCATCGTGTTCGAGCTTGTGGCGCGTCGCCGTTGTCAGCGATTTGCGCGCGATCATGGTGCGGTCGTCGCCGCGCCGTAGCTCGTAGGTACGGGCGAAATGGTCGAGCGCCCGCCCACGCTCGCCTTGCGCCAGCAAGATAAAACCCAATGCGCGGTGCGCCTCGTAATGCTCCGGTTCGAGTTGCGCGGCGCGGCCGAAGGCTTTGATCGCCTCGCGCGTCTCGCAGAGTTGCGTCAGCGCGACGCCGCGGTTGTAGTGAGCCGCGACGAAGCCGGGATCGCGCTTGAGCACCGCCTCGAAACAGTCGATGGCGGCGCGGTGCCGGCCTTGGGCCGCGATTGCGACGCCGAGGTTGTGCATAACGGCGGGATCGTCCGGCGCGCGCGCCAGTGCCGCTAGATACGCGCTCTCGGCCTCCGCCAGCCGCCCCGCCTGGAAATGCGCCATGGCATCGGCGACCAGCGCGCGGAGTTCGTCAGACTGCTTCATAGGGGTGTTCCGGGGATGATCCTACCAGCCGGCTGTACAGAAATTGGAAAAAATTTTGATTTTGGCACACGGCGCGACTAGACTGCCCGGACCTTCATCGTCGTCTTGGCCGACGCTCTAAGGTTGGAAGCGGCCGCCGTCCCCTCCGTTCCCTCCAATTGGCGAGGAGCGCGTCATCCGGCGGCGCTTGCGACCGGCGTGTTGGCTCCCATCCGGCTAGAGGTGTATCGGTTTCCCATGACCACACGCATCACCATCCGAAAACCTGACGACTGG
>DATJTL010000491.1:0-4294 GCA_035503415.1 Xanthobacteraceae bacterium | reverse complement strand
GCGGCCCTTGGCGTCGATCGCGGAGTTGGCCTGCGCGACCGTGTAGCGGCCTTCCTCCATCGCCGAGAGATAGATGACCTCGTCGGTGACCCGGCCGTCCTTCACTTTCCGGTACGGCGTCTCGACGAAGCCGTATTTGTTAACCCGCGCGTAGGTGGCGAGCGAATTGATCAGGCCGATGTTCGGTCCTTCCGGCGTCTCGATCGGGCAGATGCGGCCGTAATGGGTCGGGTGCACGTCGCGCACCTCGAAGCCGGCGCGCTCGCGCGTCAGTCCGCCCGGGCCGAGCGCGGAGAGACGCCGCTTGTGCGTGATCTCCGACAGCGGATTGGTCTGATCCATGAACTGCGAAAGCTGAGACGAGCCGAAGAACTCGCGCACCGCGGCCGCCGCCGGCTTGGCGTTGATCAGATCCTGCGGCATCACCGTGTCGATATCGACCGATGACATGCGCTCTTTGATCGCACGCTCCATGCGCAGCAGGCCGATGCGGTACTGGTTTTCCATCAGCTCGCCGACCGAACGTACCCGGCGGTTGCCGAGGTGATCGATGTCGTCGATCTCGCCCTTGCCGTCGCGCAAATTGACCAGCGTGCGGATCACCGAGATGATGTCTTCCTTGCGCAGGGTGCGCATGGTGTCCGGCGCATCGAGGTCGAGCCGCATGTTCATCTTCACGCGGCCGACCGCGGAGAGGTCGTAGCGCTCCGTATCGAAGAACAACGAATTGAACATGGTAGACGCCGTGTCGATCGTCGGCGGCTCGCCCGGGCGCATGACCCGGTAGATGTCGAACAGCGCCTCCTCGCGCGTCATGTTCTTGTCAACGGCGAGCGTATTGCGGATGTAGGCGCCGACATTGATGTGGTCGATCTCAAGGATCGGCAGTTCCTTGTAGCCGAGATCGAGCAGCGATTTCAGAGACACCTTGCCGACATTGATGTCCCATTCGCCGTCTTTGCGCTCGGTACCGGTAATCTCTTCGCCGGCCTCGGCGTAAATCTCGCCTGTCTTGGTGTTAACGAGATCCTCGGCGAGGTAACGCCCGATCAGTTCCGGATCGGTCAGCCGCAGCGCCTTGAGCCCTTTCTCGGCGAGCTGGCGCGCCTGACGCACGGTGAGCTTCTTGCCGGCTTCGAGCACGACCTTGCCGGTATCAGCGTCGACGAGATCGTTGATCGCCTTGTAGCCGCGCAGGCGGGTGGCGTCGAACGGCACGCGCCAGCCGTCCTTGGTGCGCTTGTAGGGCACCTGCTTGTAGAACGTGTTGAGGATTTCCTCGCCGCTCATGCCGAGCGCGTACAGCAGCGAAGTGACCTGAATCTTCCGCCGCCGGTCGATGCGCGCGTAGACGATGTCCTTGGCGTCGAACTCGATGTCGAGCCAGGAACCGCGATAGGGAATGATGCGGGCGGCGAACAGAAGCTTGCCGGACGAATGGGTCTTGCCTTTGTCGTGATCGAAGAACACGCCGGGCGAGCGGTGCATCTGTGAAACGATGACGCGCTCGGTGCCGTTGACGACGAAGGTGCCATTGTTGGTCATGAGCGGAATGTCGCCCATGTAGACATCCTGTTCCTTGATGTCCTTCACCGACTTGGCGCCGGTCTCTTCGTCGATATCGAATACGATCAGCCGCAGCGTCACCTTGAGCGGCGCGGCATAGGTCATGCCGCGCTGGCGGCACTCGTCGACGTCGTATTTCGGCGCTTCGAATTCGTATTTGACGAATTCGAGCATCGAGGTTGAAGAGAAGTCGGAGATCGGGAACACCGACTTGAACACGGCCTGCAGGCCCTCGTTCGGTCGGCCGCCCTCCGGCTCCTTCACCAGCAGGAATTGGTCGTAGGACGCCTTCTGAACCTCAATGAGGTTCGGCATCTCCGCGACTTCTTCGATTTTTCCAAAAAACTTCCGTACGCGCTTCCGACCGATAAACGTCTGCGCCATCATGTCCTCGCTCGATCGCACCGCGACCATCGAACCGCCGGGTTCGAACCGTCGCGCCCGAACCGCCGCGGTCCGGGATATCCAGGCGATCAAGGCGACTCTCCAGAGGGCCGCAATCCATCGCGACCGTCGGGACAGGCGTCAGATGCCCTATTTTCCGGTGATTCGGCCAAAGTTCCGAATCGCCCGCATTCTCCGTTCGTCCTGCCCGGCCCGCGCGGCGCAAGCCGGCCTCAACCGACTTGCGCCAGCGACCCGGACCGCTGCCCGGACGACCTCAACCTCTCGAAATCCCCGGCTCTCGTGCTCCGCTCGCCGGGAACTCCTTAGATAGTCACGACTTACTTAAGCTCAACCTTCGCGCCGGCCTTTTCCAAGGTCGCCTTGATCTTGGCGGCATCGTCCTTGCTGACGCCTTCCTTGACCGGCTTGGGGGCGCCCTCAACCAGGTCCTTGGCCTCCTTCAGGCCGAGACCGGTGATAGCGCGAACCTCCTTAATGACCTCGATCTTCTTGTCGCCGGCAGCCGCCAGCACCACCGTGAACTCGGTCTTTTCCTCCGCGGCAGGGGCCGCTCCGCCTGCGGCCGGACCGGCGGCGACCGCCACCGCGGCGGCAGCCGACACGCCCCACTTCTCTTCGAGAAGCTTTGCCAGTTCGGCGGCTTCCAGCACGGTGAGGCTGGAAAGGTCGTTTACGATTTTCTGCAGATCAGCCATGTCTCTTTGTCCTTCGGTTCTAACCTAATGCGATTGCGGAAGCCCGTTCAGGCCGCCGCCCCTTCGCCGCTCTTTGCGGCATAAGCCTGGACCACGCGTGCGACCTTGGCGGCCGGCGCATTGACGACCTGGGCGATCTTGGTCGCCGGCGCCTGGATGAGGCCGACGATCTTTGCCCGCAGCTCGTCGAGCGACGGCAGCGACGCCAGCGCCTTCACTCCGTTCGGGTCGAGGGCGGTCGTGCCCATCGCCCCGCCGAGAATGATGAAGCGCTCGTTGGTCTTGGCGAACTCGACCGCCACTTTCGGCGCCGCCACCGGATCGCCGGAAAAGGCGATCAGTGTCGGCCCCTTGAGAAGCGGTGCGATCGAGGCGACTTCACTGCCTTCGAGAGCAATCTTGGCAAGCCGGTTCTTCGCAACCTTCACGCTCGCGCCAGCCTGCTTCATCTGCCGGCGCAGCGCCTGCATCTGAGGTACGCTCAGGCCGGAATAATGAGCGACGACGACGACCTTGGTGGCCTTGAAGACCTGGCCCAGGGCGCCGATGAATTCGCTTTTTGCCGCGCGATCCAAGTGTTCTCTCCGGTTGGCGGCCTGGCAAGGCCGCCGGGTCGATGCGACCGTCCTGCCCCATCGTCATCGGAGCCGGACAGCATTGACACCCTGCCCCCCGGGCCAGCCTTTTCCGCTGTTCCGGGCCGTCGAGGTTAGAACCGAAGGGCAATGCCATTGCCCTGGTCTTCACCCGTCTGTGCTGGCCCACGAAGCGTGGATTAAGCCGTTTCCGGCGCCTGCAGTCTTGGACAGGAGCGCGCTCTCGAATTCCGCTAAATTCAACCACCGCCTTAGGAAATCCGCGAAGGACAGGCTAAGGAAGGGGTCTCACTTTCCGGGTTTTCGAGGGACGCATAAAAGCGCGCCGACAAACGGGCCGGCACGCCCATGGGCGGTATGTAGTCCCTTGAGGCCAATTTGCCAAGCAGATTCTGACGTGGCCGCCTGGGGTGAATCGCCGCCACTACGGACTCGCGCGCAAAGGCCGAGCCCGACCTGATCGAGATTAGGCGCTCGCGGCGGTGTCGCTAACGTAGCGCAGGTGGCCGACCACCCGATAACCGGTTCCGGCCGCGGCACCCTGATCGGTCGGGTGGTTGGTCCCGTCGATGACCGGCACGTCGGCAAAATCGAACGGGCTGACGCCTTCGAGGCAGGCCGCGTTGATCCCGTACTGGTTCGGATTCGAGCGGCGCCGATGGTGAGTATAGATGCCGCACTTGGAGCAGAAAAAGTGCTCGGCGACGCGGGTGTTGAATTGGTAACGCGTCAGCGCCTCTTGCCCGGCGAGGAAAGAAATATCGCCGGCATTCGCCGATACCGCGACGGCGCCGCGCATCCGGCAGTACGAGCACGTGCACCGGCGGACCGTGTTGAAGCCGTCGGTCAATTTCACGCGGAAACGCACGGTTCCGCAGTGGCATGCGGCGTTCATCTCAACAGGTTTCTTGGTCTGCATGGCGTGGTCCTCTGAGCTTGTGAGGTTCGGCCCTGTGAGCTTTGAAAGCCCTCCCGTAAGGCGTACCGTTGCAAAAGATAAGAAGTGAGGGAGGGCGCACCATGCCACAG
>DATJTL010000490.1:0-6362 GCA_035503415.1 Xanthobacteraceae bacterium | reverse complement strand
CGTTATCGGGCCAAACTCATAGTTGCCAACGACAACTATGCTCCGGTTGCTCTGGCTGCGTAAGCAGCTCGAAAGACCGACTTAAAGCCCTGACGTCTTAGCAGCGTCAGGCGGGGTTCGGAGGCACCTGGCAACAGAAGCCTCCACTTTCCAAGATGCCGGATGACGCATGACAGACGACAGAATTAAATGGCATTTCTAGTCGTGGTCCGTCATCTGTCACCCGTTGTCTGTCTTCTATCGTGACCCGTAGTGTCCTCCGTCATCCATCGTCCAACATGCCCGAAGATCACATCCGCTACGACCTGTTGACCCAAATTGCCCTGCGCGGCGTCGTACGCACCGTGCTTGCGGACGCGGCCAAGAACGGCCTGCCGGGCGAGCACCATTTCAAGATTACCTTCGCCACCGGAGTGCCTGGCGTGCGGCTCTCCGAGCGGATGCGCGCGCAGTATCCGCAAGCCATGACCATCATCCTCCAGCACCAGTTCTGGGATCTGACCGTGCGCGATGAGGCGTTCGACGTGGGCTTGTCGTTCGGCGGCATTGGGGAGCGTCTCACCGTACCATTCGAGGCAGTGACCGCCTTCTTCGATCCCGCGGTGCAATTCGGTTTCCAGTTCGCGGCTGCGGGGGACGAAGCGGCACAGGAAACGGAAGGCGCCGCGAAGGTATCCGCAGAGCCAGACAGCCCGGCGCCCGCGGCTGCGGCGCAAATCAAGAAAGCCGATACTTTGCCCGCCCCCGAGGACAAGCAGGAGACGCCTTCAGGAGCCGAAGTCGTCAGCCTCGATCGATTCAGGAAGAAGTGAGTTCGGAAATCGGACGCCGAATTGCGGAAAGGCTGAGCGGCACGCTCATCGGCTTCCGTCATTTGGCAGTGCGCCAGGCGCCCAGACTCGAAATTGTGGATAGGAGACGGCAGCCTGGCACCATGAGCTTCCGCTGCGTCATCCGAGCGTATCGCGGTAGGCGCCCCGGGGCCGCCCGAACCCTTGAACTGATCGCGGGCTGAAATGGCCGCCCTGCACCTCCGACAGTATTGTTAAGGCCAATAGGCAGACGAACACGGTTAATATTAGCGGCATGACGTAGGGTTACGGATCGAATTGTACTTCGTACACATGGCTACCGATTGGTAAAATTTAATGTATACGCTAAGTATTACGTCGTTCTAAGCATACTCTTTTACAATATTTCCCTGATCAAAATATTGCGCATTCTTACCATCAAGCAAGCGTGTATTGCCCAGCATCAGGGGTATAGCCACACTTCTCGCGGTAATTGTGAGCTGCGGGGTCTGAGGGGCTCGCAATTGACTGTCCAACCTTAGCGTAACGGCGTAATAAATCATCAACGGGCCAGACACGGCCCAAAGCAACAGCATCCGGATACCGGCGAGTTCCATGGGACCCATTGTCAACCTTCGCACCGTGCGCAAGCAGGCCAGACGGCGGCGCGCCGAGGAAGAGGCGGCGCAAAATCGTCTCGCGCACGGACTTTCGAAGGCGGAAAAGGCGCTGCGACGCTCGCAGACCGACAAGGCCCGAGAGAGCCTCGACCGGCATCGGATCGAAAGGGAAGACGGGACATGAAGTCGCCGGTCATCAAGCGCTCAATCGTGATCGCAGGACACAAGACGAGCGTCAGTCTCGAGGACGCGTTCTGGAAGGGGTTGAAGGACATCGCGGCAGTCCAGCGGACCACTTTGTCCGACCTGGTGGCAGCGATCGATACGTCACGACGCCATGGCAATCTGTCATCGGCCATCAGGCTGTTCGTGCTCGACCACTTTCAGGCACAAAAGATCGAAAACGGCCACGCGCCCCACGCCGCCATCGCGATGGCTGCGCCGGCCGCCTCCGCTTCGATGTTGCGGGCGGAGTAGCAACGAGACCGTGACGCCGAAGCTTAGTCCGCGCGGGGCATACTCGGTGCCGCTTCTTGCGGTACGGCGCGGTGCCGAGTCTGCTCTGTCGTGGCGCTAGGACGTGTACGCGGTACTGGCGGCACTGACGGCCGGATCACGATCGGAGCCGCCACACTGGGAATAGCATCATTTTGAGTACTTCCCGTGCTGGGCCGGCTCTGGTCCAGCACAGGCGAAGGAGCCGCTGGTTGCGGCTGCAGACGCTCGATGCCGCGCGATGCGGCACCGGGCGCAGTCATCAGCTCCGGCGATGGTACCGTTTCGACGTCGGTGCCCGGCGAGACGATGCGGATATCGGGCGGTTGCGGATGAACGTCCTGGCCCGCTATGCCGGCCTGCCGGCCGGCCTCGATCGACTCGATCTGACGAGTCTGTAGTTCGGCCGCGCTCAAGGTGAGCCAACTGGTCAAGGCCGACAGATCGAGTGTGCGGCGCGGCGCGGCGAGCGGACCTTTGACGTTGACCGAAAGCTCTGGACGCATCGTAATCAGGGCACTCGCTGGCGAAGCTTCCGAAAGAGTCATGCGCGCGTCGACAGCGGCGCGGACGAGATCGATAGCGCCGCCGATGACGAGCTGGGAGCCGCCTTGCGCCTGCAGCGTCAGGTGATCGAGGTCGGCCGCTCCTGAAACGATCGAGAGGACAGCGTCGCCCTGCGGCACGACAACGTGGCCGCTCGCCAGCGCGGCAGTCACCGCACTCTGCACTTTGCCAATATCAATCGGACCGGTTTGCCCCGTGGCCGCCTTGGCGGCGGCGAAAGCGGCCGCGTCCAATCCGGCGAACTGCGCGTCCTTCAAGCTGACTGCAGCGCTGCCGTGGAGCGAGTTCACGAGACTGGCCGGATTTGCGCCGAAGCCCTCGCTCGTCAGCTTCAATGCCAGCTTGCCGGCGGTGACGTTCAGGAGCGGACCGGCAATCGTTGCCGCGTCGGCGTCGGCAAGATCGAGCGCAACGCGCGCGGCGAGCCCATCCGGATTGCGGGTAAACGTCAGCGAGCCGGCAATACGCCCGCCGGCCAAGCCGCCCTCGATGTTGTCCAGCGCGATCGCAGACGAGTGGAAACGCGCTATCCCCTTAAGCCCGCTGGCGACCAAAGACGGCGTAAGAACCGCATGATCGAACCTGAAGGTCACGGCGCCGTCGATCGCCGTGAACGCGCCCGCGCCGACTTTCGCGCTCGCCCACGGCGTACCGCCGCCGTCCGCATTGCTCGGCAGTCCGAGCAGCATCGCAGCGACGCTCGCCGCATCGACATTATCGGCCTCAATGTCGCCGTCGACGCCGACCGGGCTCGTCCAATTAACGGCAAGGCGCCCGTGCAGCGAGCTCTTACCGACCGTCGCGGCGATGTCGCTGAAGGTGAGTTTGCCGCCATCCACAGCCAGTCCGGCGTGCGCCGCAACCGGCACCGCGATGCCCGGCTGCCCGGTCATCGCCTGGTGCAGCGGCCGCAAGTCGCCGGCAGCGGCCTGCCATTGCAGCGTGCCCAACGGCACGCGATCGCCGATCACACGCAGCGTGCCGGCAACAGTTGAAGCGAAACCGCTCGTGGCAATCCTGGCGTCGACTTTCAGATCCCCGTCGAGCGGGCCCGCGGCCGAAAAGGTCAGTTGCCCGGGGAGTTGATCGACAGCCAGCACATGATCGAGGCCGATGAGCGCCACCAGCGCCGAGCCGTCGTCGGCGTCGATGCGGCTGTCGACCTGCACGCTGGCGGCGCCAAGATGCGCCGGTTCGCCGCTTGCCTTGCCGTTGAGCGTGACGCGCATGGCTGCGAGATTGCCGTTGACTTGAAGCACGGCGGTACTGCCCGCTGTCGTGCCCCGCTCGACGTTGAGCACCGCGTGCACTTTTGCCGGCGCCAGCCGGCCGGCAAGCCGCCGCAGCGTGTCCGCTTGCTGAGGCATAAGCTTCGCCGCGATCTCGCTGAGGCCGTCGAGTGTGCTGGCATTGAGATCGAGCGTCACCTGCCCGCTCGGCTGCGACGACAATTGGTCGATCCGTCCGCTCATGTCGAGCTTGGCTCCGGCCAAATCGCCGATCGACAAACGGTCGATCTGCAGCTTGCCGGAATCGAATTTGACCTGGGCGTTGACCGCATGCGCGTCGACGCCGTCGAATGTCGTCTTGCCGATGTCCAGCGCGAGCGTGGCCTCCTGCGGCAGCGCCAGACCCGTCGTGCCGCCTGCCGATTTGGCAAAGGCCGACAGCGCGTCAAGATCGATTTCGCCCGCGCGCAGTTGCGCATCGAGCCGTGACGGGCGACCGCCGGCCGGCCAATTATAGGCCAGCCGCCCCTCGATCTTTTCCTGATCGAGCGACGCCGTCAGCCGATCGAGCGCCACACGGTCGCCCGCAATGGTGAGGTCGCCCGCGGCATTCAACGTCTTGGCTTCCGCCGGGCCGCGATCGCTGCCGTGGCCGTCGAGCCAAGCCACCAGCGTCTCGACGTCCGCCGAGGCGAGCGTCGCTGGGCCGCTGAAGGCAAAGCCCTGGGCGCTGCCGGTGAGCCGGCCGCTGACCGTCACGTCGGTCATGCCCGGAGCGTGAAATTGAAGTTTGTCGAGCGCCCAGCCGGTGCGGTCGAAATTCAGATTGCCAGCGAGCGACTCGATGCTGGTGCCGCCCACGGTCAGCGTGTCGATGCTGAGAGCGACCTGTCCCGGCACCGGCAACTTGGCCGCCGTCACGAAGGCCTGCAAAAAGTTCTTCAGCACGACGAGCGGCGGGCGGTCGGTAACGTCGGGCTCCGCCAGCGCTCGGTCGACGTCAACCTGCATTGCGGCGACCTTGGCTGCCACGTGCGGCTGCGCTCCGAGAGTAAGCTCGGCGCTGCCGGTGAAATTCATGGCGCGGTCTTCCGGCCCGTAGCGGAACGTCACATTCTTGATGGAGGCCGAAGCCGGCGTCGCCTGGATTGTGCCGGTGGCGCGCCAGGGGGCGCTGACCACACGCTCGCCGTTGGCGAGCGCGGCTCCGACCGGCCGCGCCAGCGCCAGCGTGCCGTCGAAATGCGGCACGCCGTGCGCGAAGGTGAGCGTGCCGTCGAAGTCGCTGGTCAGCGGCCGATTGGAGGGATCGACCCCTAGCCGGAGCTTGAGGCCGCCCGCCGCCGGGCTTCCCGAGATCCGGTAGCCATACAGATCATCGCCGAAAACGGCGGCGCCTTGGCCGTTGAACGGTCCGGCGAACGAGGCGATTTCGCCCTTAAAGTAGAGCTTGCGCAGCACCAGTTGCGAGCCGGAACCCGTATCGGTGAGCGTCACGCGGGCGTTCTCGACATTGAACTGCGAGATCGACAGCCCCTGCGGCCGGAATGACGCCGACAGCGCCGGCAATTCGACGGCGCCGGAGCGGTCGAGCGTCAAGCTAAGCTGGGGATCGATCACATGGACTTCGGAAGCCTGCACCTGGCCGCGCAACAGCGGGCCGAGCGCCAGTTCGAGCCGCAGCGAGGCGGCGTGCAGGATTGGCGCATGCCCGGCCTCGCCGACGTCGACGTCGCTCACAGTGATGACCGGCGAGGGGAGCAGGCGGGCATCGATTGCGCCGTTGACGTGCACGTTCAAGCCGGTGAGCCGGCTTGCCTCAGCCTCGATGGGGATGCGGTAATGGTTCCAATCGACGACAAGCGGTGCCACCAGCGCCGCAACGATCGCCAGAATGAGAGCAATTGCCAGTCCGAGCAGCGTCGTCTGCACGGCGCCTCCGAGCGGTTCGTCGTGCCTTTTTCCGAACCACGCATGCGAACCTGGCAGAGCCTAAAGCAGACTGCCGCGTTTTGCACGCCCCGGTCCATGCGCGCCCCCTTCCGGCCTGCCGGCACAGAGAGCAGTTCAGGCTTCCGCCCCGGTCTGTTGGCGGCGTTCAGGGCTATTCTGTGTCCCGATACTTTCAGGAGGCGGCTCAGCATCCAGGGAGCGCGAGGACACTTTTCGGGCCGAAAGCCGACACCCAAGCCGGCGTCGGCCATGTCAACGCCGCGCGGTCAACCGTCAGCCAAGTGCTGCTTCAGCCGAGCGCCACTTCAGTGGTTCGGGGGAGTATGGATGTTGTTGTCGATGCTATGGGGATTGTTGGGGTTCCAGTACCCAAACCCGAAAAGCGGGCCGCCGTAGGGCCCCGGCTGGTCGTAGGGGGAAACATAGCCATAGTAACCGACCACCGGAACTTGGTCGTAGTACACTTGAGCGGAGGCCGGCGACGCAAGACTTATTGTAACAAGACTTATTGTAACAAGACTCATTGTAACAAGACTCATGGTGCCGAGCACCATCGCCGCAACGGTTGACTTGCTGATCATGACTGATCTCCCGGTTGCAAAGCAGTCAAAAGCACAAGAGCTTTTGTTGCTCTATCCGAAGGAGATGAGTCTCTGCCCCGCCTGATTCAACAGGAAGTTCGCGATCTTGTTATCGCTGCTGTGGGC
>DATJTL010000489.1:0-5164 GCA_035503415.1 Xanthobacteraceae bacterium | reverse complement strand
GACGACAATGATGGCGTCGTCGACCACAAGTCCGATGGCCAGCACCAGCGCCAACAGCGTGAGCAGATTGATCGAATAACCGAGCGCCAAAAGGATAACGAACGTGCCGATCAGCGACAGTGGAATGGCGACGGTCGGGATCACTGACGAACGCATCGATCCGAGGAACAGAAAGACCACCGCGGTGACGATCAGCAGCGCCTCGATCAGGCTGCGAATAACCTCGTGGATCGAACTGTTCACGAATTCTGTGGAATCATAGATGATCGCGCCGTTCAGCCCGTGCGGCAGCAGCGACTGGATTTCAGGGAAGACCTTGTGCACGCCGGCAATCACGTCGAGCAGATTGGCTGTCGGCGCCACCTGGATGCCGATATAGACCGCCTGCTTGCCGTCGAATCCGACTTCGGATTCGTAATCCTCGGCGCCGAGCGTCACGTTGGCGACGTCCTTGAGCCGCACTACCGCGCCGCCCGACTGCTTGAGCACCAGATTGCGGAATTGCTCGGCCGAATGCAGGCTGGTCGATGCGGTCAAATTGACCTGCACCATCTGGCCCTTGGTGTTGCCGATGCCGGAGATGTAGTCGTTGGCGGTAAGCGCTGCGCTCACATCGGCGGCGGTGAGTCCATAGGCGGCGAGCTTCTTCGGATCGAGCCAGGCGCGTAAGGCGAAAACTTTTTGTCCGAGCAGCTCCGCCGTTTGCACGCCGGCCACCGCCTGCAGCTTTGGCTGCACGACGCGGACCAGATAATCGGTGATCTGGTTCGGCGCCAAGGTATCGCTGTTAAAGCCGATATACATGGCGTCGATGGACTGGCCGATCTTGACGGTCAAGGTCGGCTGCAGGGTGCCCGGCGGCAACTGATTGAGCACCGAATTGATCTTGGTGTTGATCTCGGTCAGCGCCTTGTCGGCATCGTAATTGAGCCGCAGGTAAACGGTGATGGTGCTCGTGCTGCTCTGGCTGGTCGAGCTCATGTAATCGATGCCGTTGGCCTGCGCGATGGCATTCTCCAACGGCGTTGTGATGAAGCCGGCGACCACGTCCGGATCGGCGCCGTAATAGATCGTGGTCACCGTGACCACGGCGTTTTCGGTGCGCGGATATTGCAGGATTGGCAGCGCGCTATAAGCGCGCAATCCCAACACCAGGATCAGGAGACTCACGACCGAGGCGAGCACCGGCCGGCGGATGAAGATGTCGGTGAAGTTCATTGCGGCGGTCCCGGCCTAGCGGTCGAGCGGAACGTTAGGCGCCGCGTCGGCGGTCGGCGTGATCGAATTGTTGATCAGGACGGGCGAACCGTTGTGCAGCTTGATCTGACCGGCGGTGACGATTGTCTGGTCGGCCTCGACGCCTTTGAGCACGGCGACTTGATCGCCGCGCGTGGCGCCGGTGGTGACGAAAGTCTGCCGTGCGGTCAGCTGCGGCTTGCCGTCCTTCCCATCCTTGCTGTCGACGACGTAGACCGTGTTGCCGTACGGATTGTACGTAATCGCCGTCTGCGGCAGCGTAATGTATTTCTCCGGCGCCCCGGTGGCGATGTCGATTGTCGCATACATGCCGGGCAGCAATTTGTGGTCCGGATTTTTCAGCGTCGCACGCACCTGAATGTTGCGGGTGCTGGCATCGACCTTCGGATTGATCGCGGAGATTTCGCCGGCGAAGGTCTGGTCCTTGAATGCGTCGACCCGCACCTGCACTGCTTGGCCGAGACGGATCTGATCGACTGCCTGCTGCGGCACGAAGAAATCCAGAAAGATCGGATCGAGCGCCTGCAGCGTGACGATGGTGGTGCCGGCGCCGAGATATTGCCCGAGGTCGACTTGGCGAATGCCGAGGTGGCCGGCGAATGGCGCACGCAGAGACTTTTTGTCGAGGACCGCCTGCTGCTCGGCGACCTGAGCCTTGGCGTTCTTCAAATTGGCGGTGTCGGTATCCAATGTGGCCTGGCTCACCGCCTGGATCTTGAACTGCCTTTGGTCGCGCTCGTAGGTGATCTCGCTCAGCTCTGCCAACGCCTGAAGGGATACGAGCTTGGCGGTATCGTCGTCGGCGCGCAGCTTAAGCAGCAACGCTCCCTGCGCGACATCGTCGCCGGAATTGAACGAGATCGAATCGACGACGCCGGCGACTTCAAGCGACAGGTCGGCGCCCCTGACGGCGCGCAGGCTGCCTACCGCCTCGATCTGCGGCTGCCATTCGCTGTATTGCGCCTTGGTCACCGACACCGTTTGCGGCGGCGCGCTCATCGAACTCATGAACTTCTTGATCATCACCGCCTTGAACGCCTGGAATCCGAAGACTCCACCGAACACAACGGCGACCGCGATCAGCATGATCACCATGCGTTTGGTCATTGTTTGGGCTCCGTCGCCGCGCCGCGTGCGCCGGCGGTGAGATTGGTCGTGGTCACGGCGTCGGAATCCTCGGGACTTAGCGGATTGGTCTTTACGTCGACCCGGTTCCACCAGCCGCCGCCGAGCGCCTGAAACAGGGCGGCTGTGTCTGAGAAGCGCGCCGCCTGCGCCTGCACCACCGCCAGCCGCGCCTGCGAATAGCTGCGCTCGGAATTGAGCAGCGTGATGTAAGCGATGGCGCCGAGACGATACTGGCCGCGGGCAAGATCGAGCGTCGCGGAAGCAGCATGCAAGGCGGCGACGTCGGCATTCAGCGTGGCGGCATCCAGTTGCAGCGCGCGCAAGACGTCGGCGACGTTCTGGAACGCGCCAAGCACCGTGCTGTGATATAGCGCCTGCGCCTGGTCGTAGGCGGCCTTCGCGGCGCGTTCCTGATGCAGGAGAGTAAAGCCGTCAAAGATCGATTGCGTGCCGCTCGCCGCGGCGCTCCAGACAATCGTGCTCGGCGAAAACAGAGCTGCCGCACCCGCCGCACCGTAATCGCCGGACAGAGTGAATTGCGGCAGCCTGTTGGCGATGGCGACGCCGACCTGGGCACTCGCTTGATGCAGCTGCGCCTCGGACGCGCGCACGTCCGGACGCTGCTCGACCAACTGCGAAGGCAGGCTCAACGGCAATTTGGTCGGCAACCGCAACAATGCCAGGGTCAAATGCTCGCGTTGCCGATCGTTGGGAAAGCGGCCGGTCAGCGCCAACAGCACATGGTGCTGCTGCTCGAGCTCTTTCTGCAGCGGCGGCAATGTCGCCTGTGTGGTTGCGAGTTCCGATTCCTGCGTGAGCACGTCGGTCTTCGTTGCCGCGCCGACATTGAACTGCTGGCGCACCACCTCGAGCTGGTCGCTCTCTACCTTGATGATGTCGAGCGTCGCCGCGATTTGACCGCGCAGCGACGCTTCGGCGATCGCCGCCGTCACCACGTTCGACGTCAGCGTCAGATAGGTCGCTTCAAGCTCGAAGCGCTGATAATCGGCGAGCGCCGCCTCGGATTCGACCTGGCGGCGCTGGCCGCCGAACACGTCAGGCGTAAAAGCGACATTCACGGTCGCCTGGAACAGATTGAAGATGAAAGGCTGTCCGCTGCCGCCGAACTCCGCGGGCGAGAATTGCTCGCGCGTTGCCGAGCCGTTGGCGCTAAGGCTCGGTAACAACTTACCGCGCTGTGCGTAGAGATTCTCCTTGGCCTGCCATAGCGCCGCTTGCGCCGCCTGGAGGTTGGGATTGGCTTGCAACGCCTGGACAATCAAACCGTCAAGTTCCTTTGAATGAAAGACCTTCCACCATTGGCCGGGAATGTCGCGTCCGACGTCGAACTTTTGTGATCCGCCGCCGGCGATATCGCTCGCCGGCGTCGCCGCCGCGTGAAGCTCGGGCGTGTAGCCGGCGCCGAGAGGCGCGGACGGCACCCTGAAATCGGGCCCGACCGCGCAGGCCGACAACAACAGCAGCGCCGGCACTGCAGCGGCCGCAGCCGGCCGACGGCGGCCGACCCGCGCAACGCCATGCTGCAGCGCACCCAGCAACCCGCCAAGGCGCCACCTGTACTGACTCGACCCGACCACTAACCTCACCCCTAAGAAAGTATTAAGATACTTACTTACTATCTGGTTAGTCAATAACTTGACTTCACCCCCTGTGGATGCCTAGTCTGATGTCATGGCGGAATTGCTGGAAGCGCGTCCGGATACGCGGCGGCGGCGCAAAGCCGAGCGCCCGCACGAGATCCTCGAAGCCGCTTTCACCGAATTTTCCCGAAACGGCTATGCCACGACGACGCTAGACCGCATCGCCGAACGCGCCGGCGTGACCAAGGGCACGATCTACGTCTACTTCGAGAACAAGGAGCATCTCTTCATCTCCATGGTGCAGGAGTTCACCAAGGGGGCGCACGAAATCGTGCAGGAGATGTACGAGACGCACGACGGTTCGACCGCCGATCTTCTGCGCGCCCAATTCTCCTTCATTTATCAGCACATCGTGGAAGATAAGCGCCGGCGCGAAGTGGTGCGGATGCTGATCGCCGAAGCGCCGCGTTTTCCGGAACTCGCCGACCGCTATCACGAGGAAATCTTAAAGCCGTGCCTGGACATGCTGCGGCAGGCGATCCAGCGCGGCGTCGATCGCGGCGAAATCCGCAACTCATCGATCGTCGATTCGCCGCAAGTCGTGATCGCGCCGATCGCGCTGGTCGATCTGTGGATGATGATGTTCGACGATCGCCAGCCGCTCGATCTGAAAGCCTATTTCGAGGCCCACCTCGATCTCGTGCTCAACGGGCTACTGGCGAAATAAGCCAGGCAATCCCGGCGTGCAGGCGTTGCGTCGCCTTTGTGGCGGATGCATCATGGCGCAATTGCCATTGGTTTAAGTCGCACAGCCAGGAGCGGCTCCCATGCATGACATCGTCATTCGCGGCGGCACGATCGTCGACGGCACCGGCAAAGCATCTTACAGCGGAGACGTGGCGATCGACGGCGGACGCCTCACCGGCGTCGGCGGCAAGCAGGGCCCGGGCAAGCGCGAGATCGACGCCAAGGGTCTGTTGGTCACGCCCGGCTGGGTCGACGTGCACACCCATTACGACGGCCAAGCGATGTGGGACCCGCTGATCTCGCCCTCGTGCTGGCATGGCGTTACCACCGTCATGTTCGGCAATTGCGGCGTCGGCTTCGCGCCGGTGAAGAAAGAACACCGCGGTGCGCTGATGGATTTGATGGAGGGCGTCGAGGAGATTCCCAATCCG
>DATJTL010000488.1:0-20392 GCA_035503415.1 Xanthobacteraceae bacterium | reverse complement strand
CAATTTCACCTTCGCGACCGGCCATCTCGGCCGCAAACATGCCGGGTGGGTCGGTTTGCTGGTCGAGCTGGCGTTCGAGCGCGGCGCGCCCGCAAGCTGCCATTTTCGCTTTGTGCGCAGCAATGCCGACAATGAAACGCTCCTGTCCCCCGCTCGCGACGAGGCCGAGATCCTCGCCGATCTCGCAGTCCGCAGCGACAAGCTCGGGACCTGTCTTACCGGCGAAGCTGACCGCGTACGGGTCACGGCAAACTGAGCGCATGGGAGGGTCCGCCAATGCACATTGATCGCAGACGATTGCTGCATCTCTCCGCCGCGGGTGCTGCGGCAATTCCCACAGCCTCGCGCGTTGCGTTCGCCGACACTTATCCGTCGCGGCCGATCCGGCTCATCGTTGGTTTTACGGCCGGAGCGGCCTCCGATGTGGTGGCCCGCATCTTCGCCCGCGGCGCCGGGCCCATCGTCGGCCAACAAATCGTGGTCGAGAACAAGCCGGGCGCAGGATCGAGCATTGCCGCGCACTACGTCGCCCATGCGCCCGCGGACGGTTACACGCTGTTTCTTCCCGCGCTCTCGACCCTGACCAACGAGATCGTGAACCCGACCTCTCCTCCGCTCGACATGAGCAAAGACTATTCGCCGATCGCGCAGCTTGCCGAAGGTCCGTTCTTTCTGACCGTCAATCCCGCGCTCGGCGTCCACAGCGTCGCCGAGTTCGTCGCGCTCGCCAAGTCGAAGCCCGGCGAACTCACCTACGGTTCGGTAGGCGCCGGCAGTCTGCCGCATCTTTGCGGCGTGCTGTTCGAGCAGCGGGCCGGCATCAAGCTGGTGCACGTGCCCTATCCCGGCAGTCCCGAATCGGTCACCGATCTGATCGCGGGCCGCATCACGATGGCCTTCATCGTCGGCTCCTCCACCATCGGGCAGATCAACGCGGGCCAGCTGTTGCCGTTGGCAACGACGGGCGCCAGGCGCTCAAGCCTGTTGCCCAATGTGCCGACCATGACGGAAACCGGCGTTTCAGGATTCGACTTCAATCTCTGGCTCGGCCTGCTCGCACCGCTTGGCACGTCGCGGCATGTCATCGCGACACTTGCCGATGCCGCGCGCAACGCCGTGCGCAGCCCGGAGATGATCGGTGCGTTGCATAAGCAGGGCTATGACCCGCTTGATGTCGGCCCCGATGAGTTCGCGGCGCGCCTGCACGGCGACATGACTCGCTGGACTGAAGTCGTGCGTGCCGCAGGCCTGAAAACCTAAAGCGCGCGACCGCGACGACCTCCTAGGCCGAAGTCGCCGGCCTCACTCCCCGGCGGCATCGCCACAATTGCCTGCGTCACTGCGCCGCCGTGATGCGACACCAAATCACGGCGCTTTCCGAGCGCGCACAGGCTTGTCTTGCCGCGGGGGACGACCAGGGAGGACGATATGGTTGCGGATGCGGCGCTCTGGGCTCTTCTGGCTGCTGCGATTGGATTCCTCACCTACGGCTGCCGCATGACACGCCGGGCGCCGACGCCCATCGAAGCGCCTGTATATGAGGAGCTCGACCGGGCGGCGTGATCGCGCCTTCCGCGCCTTCTTTTCGTCGACTGCAAGATATCGCTCGCGACGACCGCTGCCGGTAAGGGCGGCCGACGACAGCCTATGCCTCTCGGACCGCCGGCATCCGTGCTGGGGCGAAGGCCCGGCGCAGGTCCGATCGGCGCTTTGCCGACCGACACGTTGGGGCTCACCGGGAGCCTCGCCGGCGGCGCGGGCGGCCGCTCGCACGTCGGCTAGATCGCAATTGCCAGCCCAATTTGGCAGCGATTCTTCGCTCAACGGCGGCCCGATTACGGCCACTTGTGACGTTTTAGCCGTTGCCCTGAGAATATGCATAGGCATAATGCATCCGTCGAATGGATGCCGCATTCACCGAGGGATCCGGGGAATGGCCGTAATCCGCAGCGCGCTGACGAACGCCGACCGCTCGATTCGGCTTGAGCTGGCGTTCGCTCGAGTCTTCGACAACCTAGCCTTGACAGCGTGGGCAACGAGATGTGGCGGCCGCATCGTCGGACACGCGACCTATCCTGCAACGCCGTCAAGACCAAGCTCAGGAGTGCAGCACCAACAATAATCACCTAGTCACATAAAACAGAGAGGTGTGCGATGGAATCGGGAGGAAATAACCAGAAACGCTCCGTCACGCGACGAGACTTCCTAAAGAAGTCCAGCGTCGCTGCCGGTTTGGCACCGGTGATCTCGGCGCCATTCGTCTCGAGCGCGTTGGCCGACAACACGTCGCTGTCGATCGTACAGTGGAGTCACTTCGTTCCCGCCTACGATACGTGGTTCGATAAATTCGCCAAGGACTGGGGCGAAAAGAACAAGATCGCGGTCACAGTCGACCACATCCCGGTACAAGACGTTCCCGCACGCGCGGCCGCCGAGGCGTCGGCCGGATCGGGACACGACCTTTTCGGGTTCAACGGCTCCGGCGGCGCGCATCTCTACCGCAAGTTTTTCATCGACGTTTCCGATCTCGTCAAGGAGACAGAGAAAAAGTACGGGCAGGTCAGCGTCATTGGTAAGCAGCTTGGCTACAACGCCGACAACGGCACATGGTCTGCCTTCCCCGACTTCTACATCAACTTCCCCGGCATGTATCAAAAGAGCCTGTGGGAAGAGATCGGCATCGTGCCTGACACCTGGGACAACGTGCGGATCGGCGGCGCCAAGCTGAAAGCAAAAGGAAAACCTGTCGGCATCTCGCTTGGGCACAGCAACGACCCCAGCACGACATGGCGCGGTCTGTTGTGGAGTTATGGCGCCGCCATTCAGGATGAAGCCGGCAAAAAAGTCGTGCTCGACAGCAAAGAAACGCTCGAAGCGGTCAAATACGTCGCCGCGCTTTACAAAGAGGCGATGACATCGGAAGTGCTGTCATGGAATGACGCCAGCAACAATCAGTATCTCGCCTCTGGCGTCGGCTCTTACATCATAAACCCGATCTCGGCTTATCGGACGATCCAGCAATCCAATAAGAAGCTGGCCGACGACGTCTTCGTCATCGAGCCGCCGAAGGGGCCGGCAAAACAGATCATGGGGGCTGCGTCCGAATTCTACGGCATCTGGAAGTTCGCCAAGAACAAGGAAGCGGCGATGGAGTTCTTGAAGTACTACCGCGACAACTGGCCGGAAGCCTTCAAGGCAAGTCAGGGCTACAACAATCCCTGCTTTGCCAATCTCGTGCCGAAGCCGATGCCGATCCTGTCGAACGATCCGACGTCGACGCCACCGACCAAGCTGGCGATCCTGCAGGACTCCGACAAGTGGTCCGCCATCCCGGGCTATCCGGGGCCGGCCACGCCCGCGACGGACGAAATCTACTACGCCTTCATCATCAACGACATGATGACCAAGGCGGCGACGGGCCAATCGAGCGCGGAAGATTCGGTTAAAGCGGCGGCGCAGCGATGCGAAGTCATCTTCAAGAAATGGGCCGGCAGGACCTGACACATCCTGGGCCCGGATCGCGTTTTGTAGCGCGGTCCGGGCCTACGGGATCTGCCGGTTAAGCGAGCCGATACGGAACGATGCGCTGCCGAATGGGGTCGGCAGGTGCATTATGTTCAGTTCTGGGAGGTTGAATGGCCGCGGTTGTGACCCGGGACATCGTCAAGAAATTCGGCGAGGTCCCCGCCGTGAACGGCATTTCGCTCACGGTGCCGAACGGTGAATTCATGGTTTTGCTTGGCCCCTCGGGCTGCGGCAAGACGACGTTTTTGCGCATCATCTGTGGGCTTGAACACCAGACCAGCGGCGACCTTCTGATCGGCGGAGACATCGTCAACGACATTCCGCCGCGCGCGCGCGGGGTGGCAATGATGTTTCAGAGCTACGGCCTCTATCCGCATTTCACGGTGCGCCACAACATCGCCTTTCCGCTGAAGACGCAGGGCGTTCCCGGCGCCGAGATTAGCAAGAAGGTCGAGTGGGCCTCACAACTGCTCGGCATTGCCCATCTGCTCGACCGCCGGCCGCGTCAGCTCTCAGGCGGCGAGCGCCAGCGGGTTGCGCTCGCCCGCGCGCTGGTGCGCGAGCCGACGGCGCTGCTGCTCGACGAGCCGCTTTCCAATCTCGACGCTAAATTGCGCTCCTCCGCCCGCCAGGAGATCAAGCAGTTCCAGCAGCGAGTAGGAGTCACCACCATCTACGTGACGCACGATCAGGTCGAAGCCATGGGCATGGGCGACCGCATCGCCGTCATCGACCACGGTCAGGTGCGGCAGGTGGGAACGCCCTCGGAAATCTACGACGACCCAGCCGATCGCTTCGTCGCCACCTTCGTTGGCACCCCGCCGATGAATATCGTGGCGCGCAACGGCGGCTATCTTGGGTTTCGGCCGGAGAATTTCCTGCCCAAGGACATGGTCAAGGACTCAGCTTTCACCGAATTCAAGTTCCGCGTCGACCGCTCCGAATATCTGGGCTCTGAGCGGATCGTCTACGGCATACTGGAAGGTTTCGATCCAAAGCAGGTGGTCACGGCAAAGCTTCCTCCGGCTCACGTCGCCGACGAATGGATCCGGCCCGGTGAATGGCATCCCTTCGCCGTACGCGAGGCCGCGATGCGCCATTTCGACAATGACGGCAAGCGGACGAGACACCAGTAGAGGGCAATTCGGCCAATGGTCGCAATCGCTGATTCAGTCCCCAAGCCGGCCCCTCGCTTCCGGTTCATCCTGGACCGGCGCGACGTGTTCGGCGCGATCTTGGTCGCTCCGGCGGTCCTCTACGTGCTGCTGCTGGTCGGCGTACCGTTTCTGATGGCGGTGTATTACTCGCTTTCCGCCTACACGATCTACGATCCCTCGTGGACCTTCGTCGGCCTGTCGAACTTCGTCGACGTCGTCGAAGATCCGACGTTCCGCCAGACGCTTTACAATACCTTCATCTTCACCTTCGGATCGCAGATCCTCGGCCTCATCCTCGGCAAGTTCGGCGCACTCCTACTGCTGCGGCCGTTTCCCGGCCGCAAGCTCGTGCGGGCGCTGGTCATATTGCCGTGGGCCGTGCCGATCGCGCTTGCGACCGTCGCCTGGCAATGGATGTTCGATTCGCTTTACAGCGTCATCAATTGGACGCTGATCGCACTTGGCATCGTCACCCGCTCGGACGCGCCAAACTGGCTCGGCACGCCGCAACTAGCCATGCTGTCGGTGATCGTCGTCAATGCCTGGCGTTTCTTCCCATTTGCGATCGTCATCTTCCTTGCCGGCATCACCGCGGTCCCGCAGGACGTGCTCGACGCGGCGACCGTGGACGGCGCCGGTTTCTGGCGGCGCAATTACCAGATCATCATGCCGATGATTCTGCCGATTGTGGCCGTCGGCCTGGTATTCGGCATCGTGTTTACGTTCACGGACCTGTCGATCGTCTTTCTGATGACCATGGGCGGCCCCGTGGGCGCGACTTCGGTCCTGGGCTTCGCGGGTTTCCAGACCGGCATCGTCTCCGGCGACGTGTCGCACGGCGCCGCCATTTCGCTGTTCATGCTGCCGGTGTTGCTCGTCGTTGTGGTGGCGATGTTGCGCTTTATCAGGCGGCGGGAAATCTGACATGCCGCGCGTCACCGTCACAAAAGCCCTGCAAGAGACCTCGTTCTACGGCGCGGTCGCGTTGTTCCTGGTGCTGGCGGCGTTTCCGTTTTATTGGATGGTGATCACCTCGTTCAAGACGAACGGCGACCTTTATAACGTCAGCAACACCCCGTTCTGGTTCAACGACCCGCCCACGCTCGAGCACTTCCGCTATCTGTTCGAGAAAACGTTGTTCGTGACCTGGCTGCTGAACTCCTTGATCATCGGCGTCTGCGTCACCGTCATCACGCTGGTCACCGCGCTGCCGGCCGCCTACAGCTTGGCGCGCATGACCGGCCGCAACGGCGAGGCGCTCGGGATCGGCATCTTCCTCACCTACCTCGTACCACCGACGCTCCTGTTCCTGCCGCTGTCACGGGTGATCGTGATGCTCGGTTTGCAGAACTCGATGTGGTCGCTGGTCGTGGTCTATCCGACCTTCACCATCCCGTTCTGCACCTGGCTGCTGATGGGATTCTTCAAGGCGCTGCCGGTCGAGATCGAGGAAGCAGCGATCGTCGACGGCTGCAGCCTGTTCGGCGCCTTCGTCAAGATGGCGATCCCGCTGTCACTGCCGGGCATCCTGACGGTCGTGATCTTCACCTTCACGCTGACCTTGCAGGAGTTCGTCTACGCGCTGACTTTCATATCCGCGTCCGATCAGAAGCCGATCACGCTCGGTGTGGCGACCGATCTGATCCGCGGCGACGTCTTCTTCTGGGGCGAGATCATGGCCGGCGCCTTGATCGCCAGCATCCCGGTAGCGATCGCCTACAATCTCTTTCTCGATCGGTTCATCAGCGGGATTACAGGCGGCGCGGTCAAGTAGGCGGAGCCTGCGGACTCGTGCGCCAAAGCCATCTAGCCCTGTCATGGTTGAGGCAGGCTTCCCGGAATTCGGACACAACAAAAATCGCCGAGGCGATGCCGCCCCGGCGATGTCTTTGAGCAACGAGCGTGTCAGGCGTCGTATTCGGCCGAGATATCCTTGCCGGTGTAGTCCGGCATCATGGCCGTACTTATCAGGGAAATCACCGCGCAGACGGCAATATAAATCGCGATGGCGTAACCCGAATGATAGGTCGCGAACAACCACGCCGCGATGAGCGGTGATGGGCCGCCGGCGACCAGCGATGCGAGCTGATAGCCGAGCGAAGCGCCACTGTAGCGCAGCCGCGGGGTGAATGCTTCGGCGATCAGCGCCGCCTGCGGTCCGTATTGCAGATCATGCGGGATGAGCGACAGCACGATGGCGATGAAAACCAATGCCGGTTCCGCCGTCCCGACCATGCCGAAATACAGAAACCCGAATATCCCCATGGCGGCCGCGCCAATCAAATACATTTTCTTGCGGCCGATGCGATCCGACAGGTGGCCGGCGATCGGGATCGTAAAGAACGACACCATGGCGGCAACGATCACCGCCGCGAGAATGAAGTCTCGCGACATTTTCATCTGGCCGACCGCGAAGGTGTAGATGAACACCGTGAAAATATAGAACGGCGCCTGCTCCGACATGCGCAGCAACGCCGACAGGATGATCTCCTTCGGTTGCTTCTTGATCACTTCGACGATCGGCGCGTTTTCGACCTTGCGCTGGTCGAGAAGATTCTGGAACACCGGCGTTTCGAGAATGCCGAGGCGAATCCACAGACCGACGCCAACCAGGATGATCGACAGCGCGAACGGAATGCGCCAACCCCAGACCGCGAATTGATCGCCCGACCACGCGCTAAAAATGGCAATCACTGCGGTCGACAACAAAAGTCCGCAGGGCACGCCGAATTGCGGCCATGACGCCACCAGCCCGCGCTGATTATGGGTGCGCGCCCACTCCATCGACATCAGTACCGAGCCGCCCCACTCGCCGCCGACGCCGATGCCCTGAATCATTCGCAGGACAGTCAGCAACACCGCGCCCCAGATGCCGATCTGGCTATAGGTCGGCACGAATGCGATGGCGAAAGTCGCAAGCCCCATGCACAGGAGCGTTGCGATCAGCGTCGCTTTGCGGCCGATACGGTCGCCGTAATGACCAAAAATGGCAGCGCCGATCGGCCGTCCGACAAACCCGATAAAATACGTTCCCAGAGCCAGCAGCGTCGCCGAAAGCGGATCTTCGTGCGGGAAATAGAGCTTGCCGAAGACCAGGCTGGCGGCGGTGCCATAAATGAAGAAGTCGTACCACTCGATCGCGGTGCCGATGGTCGACGCGATCACAGCCTTGCGCAATTGCGCGCTGTGCTCGGCTTCGCCTAACGATCCATATGTTGTTGCCATAGCCATAGAGTGCCTCCCCTTTTACGCTATCCGTCCCTTTGGAACGGGCTCTTGCGCGGCCCGCTTCCGCAATCACGATACGTCAGCGCGCGTGTAATGGCTATAGATTATAGGTCATGGGTTTCGCGCTCTCGAGCGCGAACGCCTCGCTCTCACGATGCGGTGCAGCATGATGCGGCGCAAATGATTGCCGGCGCACAATTTCGCGCGCAAGCCTAAGCCCGCATCAGCGCTCGCCAGCAGCGCTCTGGAAAAGCCGCAAGCGCTATTGCGTCGGCTTGCTCGATGCGAGCACAGTCACCGGCATCTCGCGGTAATAATCGGGAAACAGACGCTTGAGGTTCTCAACCTTCGGCAGGTCGTTGAACACGATGTACGGATAGGTCGGGTGGAGCACCAGGAAATCCTGATGATACCCCTCGGCCGGATAGAAGCCGGTCAACGGCTCGAGCTTGGTCACGATCGCCGCATTAAAAGCATGCGCCTGGTCAAGCTGCGCAATGTAGGCTTGCGCCACTCGCTTCTGCTCATCGTTGGCGTAGAAGATCGCCGAGCGATAGGAAGGACCGCTGTCGGGACCCTGATAGTTTAGCTCGGTCGGATTGTGGGCGACCGAAAAGTAGATCTGCAAAATCTTCCCATACGAAATCTGCTTCGGGTCGTAGGTGACCTGAACCGACTCGGCGTGGCCGGTTTGTTCGGTGCCGACCATCTCGTAGTGCGCCGTTTCCTTCTTACCGCCGGAGTATCCAGAGACCGCCTGGATGACGCCCTTGACGTGCTCGAACACCCCTTGCACGCCCCAGAAGCAGCCGCCGGCAAGCACGATTGTCTGTGTCCCCTCGCCGGCCGGCGCTACCGCATCGACTTTGGGCGCCGGTATGCTCACCGCCGGCTCGGCCGCCTGCGCGAACAGTGTGGCCCCGGCGCCGAACAAGCCGACAACGAAAATCGCGATCAAAGCCGCGCGCCACGAGAAGCCGCTCGCGAAGCTGCGCACCGTGGCGGCACTGCAAATCCTGCCTGGCATATTGGTTCCTCCGCGTGCCTCGCCGTCCGGCGCGGCCCCGATAGGCTGAGCATTTAGATCAGCCGGGCGCTGACGCGCCAATCACAATTGCCGCGAGAACAACGCACGACGCGCTCACGACCTCGTGTAGCGATGGCTTTGAGGACGGCCGCCCTCAGCGGCCGAGGAAGGCTGCCACCGCCTTCCCCACCGCTTCCGGCTGTTCGAGATGCGGCAGGTGCCCGGCGCCGGCGATGCGCTCGACCCGCGCACCGGCAATTCGCTTGGCAAATTCGTCGGCATAAGCCGCGTCGATGACGCCGTCGGCCTTGCCCCAGACTATCAGCGTTGGCGCCGCGATGCGGTGAATGCGCCGTTTCAAACCGCGGTCGGCAATCGGCCAGACGAATTTGCCGGTGCAGGCCTGCGACCAGACCATCTGCGATAACGCCTCAAGACGGGCGTCCGGGTCGCTCGGCACCGTGAAGAAGCGTTTGGTCGCATCGCCTTCGGGATCGGCGAAAAGCGCCGCCCGCCGCGCCTTATCACTCAGCACCATCCAGTTCGTGACCGGGAGATCGTCGCGCCACAATCCGACCGGATCGATCAGCACCAGCCGACTGACCGACCTTGGCGAAGCCGCGGCGATTTCGGCGCCGAGCAGCGCGCCGAACGAATGGCCGGCAACCATCGGCGCAGTGACGCCGAGCCGCTCGAACAGCTCGCCGCAATAGACCGTCAGGTCATACCAGCCGACAAGCTCGTGAACCGAGTTCGGATCGCCGGGCGTTGTTCCTGGAAACCGCGGCGCATGGACTGTGTAGTGCGAAGCCAATCGCTCGATAAAGGCGCGATCAGGATTGAGTCCCCACGGTCCATGCAGCCAGACCAAAGGCGGACCCTCGCCGCTGGTTTCTACTTCAGTATCGATCCGGTCCTGCCAAAGCTTGAACCGGCGCACTTGCGATTTTGCCATGTCGGGGACTTTCACGAGGCGGCGGCAAGAGCGGGCGCGGCGGCAGGCCGCTTGGACCGCAACCGCTCGGGCCACCAGCGATCCTCGTATTTGTCGTCCCAAAGCGGTGCGAGATGCGGCAGCACCTCGCGCGCGAACAAGTCGATGCTGGCCTTGCACACGTCAGTCGGCATCGAGCCGAAATGCAACAGCGTCAGTAGATGACCGATCCGCAGCCGCTTCACGCCATCCAACAATTTCTCCCGCACGGTTTTCGGACTACCGACCACGACGAAGCCGCGCTCGAAGAAATCCTTGGCCTTCAGCTCGCGCAAGTTGATCGAGGAGCGGATCGTGCCGCGCAGCGCCGACCGCATCCCCTCGTACTCGAGGCAGCCGGGAATCTGCTGATATTGCGGCGCGTTGTAGAGCAGCTTGTTGAAGAAATATTCGGCGTGCGGCCCGTAGATGCGTTCGGCCTCGGCATCGGTCTCGGCGACCCCGATCAGCTGCAGGAAGCTGTAACGGTGCGGATTGTCGTCGCGGCCCTTGCGCGCGCAGGTCTCCCAATAGCGGTCGCTGACTTCCTCTGCCGATTTCAGGCCGTAGTAGCTGAGATGGCAGAAGCAATGGTCGAGATCGACGACGTATTCGGCGGTGGCCGAAATGCCCGCGCCGGGAATCCAGATCGGCGGGTGCGGCTGCTGGATCGGGCGCGGCCAAAGATTGACCATGCCGAGCTGATAGTACTTGCCATTCCAGGCAAACACCTCGCGAGCCGACCACGCCTTGGTGACGAGCGCCAGCGCCTCGCGGTAACGCTCGCGCTGCTCGATCGGCACCACGCCGTTCGACAATGTCACGTCCGACGGCAGCCCGGTTGGAAAGCCCGCCACCAGCCGGCCGCCGCTGATGCAGTCGAGCATCGCATATTCCTCGGCGATGCGCGTCGGCGGCGTGGTCGAGGGCAGCGTCGAGCCGAGCTGGATGATGGCGGTGTTCTGGCCGGCCGTCCCGCGCGCCAGAACCGAGCCCATCAGGCTAGGATTGGCCATGAACCCATAGACGTTCTGATGGTGCTGATTGGTGCACACCCCATGCATGCCGGCCTTCGCCGCATACAGCATCTCGTCGAGGGTGGCATTGTAGAACTGGCCGACCTTGTCGGCGTCGGCGACGTCGAACCAGACAGGCTCGATGTGGCTGGCGTTGTATCGCCGCTCATAATCGGCGGGCAGCTCCCGATACGGCATCAGGTGGAACATGCAGACTTTCATCGATTCCTCCTTAGCCCACTCTCTCTTTATTCCAGCCCGGATGCGCGAGCGCGAAATCAGCGAGCGACGCGCAAGCGTAGTCGCTATCGCCGCCTTTCGCTACGCTCATTCGGACTAGGTTTCATTCGATCGTCTGATAGCCGCGAATGATCCGCTCCGAACCGTAGCCCCAGTAATTGCGTAACGTCTCCGGCCCCCACACTTTCGGCCGCTGCGGCCGGTCCTGGTGCCAGGGGCGCGGATCGAAATAGCCGAGCGATTCATCCTTCATCAGATCCATCTCGCAGAAGAACTCGACGCGCACCTTGTCGGCGTTGCGATGATAGATCGCGATATTATGCCCGATAATGTGCCGGCCGGGGCCCCAAACCAGATGGATATCGTGCCTGGCGAGCGTTTCGGCGGCGCGCTGGATTTCGGCCCAATCCTTGACCTCGAAGGCGATGTGGTGGAGCTGCGGCTCGTCGTCGTGGACGAAATTCACCGTATGATGGTCGGTGTTGCAGCGCAGGAAGGCGAACGTATTGTCGCGCCAGTCGGAGACGCGGAAACCGAGCACGTCGCAATAGAACTTCACTGTCTTCTGTACGTCGTCGACCCGGTAGGCGACGTGGCCGAGCTTGAGCGGCATGATGCCGGCGGTGCGGCCGTCGTCACGTGCGAACGTATAGTCGGAAAAAATCTCCACCAGCGTGCCCTTCGGATCGGTGAACACGACCCCCTCGGCAATTCCTGGCGAGATGCCCTTGCGCCGCTCGCACTTCACGCCGTCTTTGGCAAGCCCACGGGACACGTCAGCGAGATCGGTGCCGGGCGCGACCTGAAAGGCGATGCGCGAGAGCGCGTTGCCCGGTCCGGGTTCGAGCGCAATCGCCTCGAGGCCGAGCTTGCTGGCAAGAAAAGCGCGATCGCTGCCGCGCTCGACCAAAGTCAGGCCGACGACCTCGGTGTAGTAAGCGATCTGCCGGTCGATATCGGGCGTCGTCAGCGTTGCGTGCCCGAGTCTGCGCACATTGATCACGTCATCCTCCCGATGTGGCGTTGGCAAGTTCCGCGCCGCGTGCCACGTATTTCTTCGCGTGCCGGCTCTCGGGCCGCTTGAGACCGAGATGCTCACGCAGCGTCCTGCCCTCGTACTCAGTGCGGAACAGGCCGCGCCGCTGCAACTCCGGAATCACCAGTTCGACGAAGTCGTCAAGCCCGCCCGGCAGGAACGGCGGCATGATGTTGAAGCCGTCGCAACCGTCCTTGACGAACCATTCCTCCATCATGTCGGCGATGGTCGCCGGCGAGCCGTAGACGACCGCCTTGGCGCGTGCGCCGGCAACCCGCGTCGCCACCTGGCGGATGGAGAGATTCTCGCGCCGCGCCATGGCGGTGACTTCGGCAAAAATGCTCTGGCTCGCGTTCGAGCGCGGCAGGTTTTCCGGCAGTGGCCCATCGAACGGATAGGGCGTCAGATCGACGTTGCCGAGCACCATCGAAAGGATTTCGCGGGCAACGACGGGATGAATGAGCGAATTGAGATGCTCGTAATTCTCCCGTGCCTCCTCGTCAGTGCGGCCAACCACCGGCGACAGCCCGGGCATGATCTTCATTTCGTCGGGCGCTCGTCCATGGGCGGCGAGCCGTCCCTTGAGCGCCGCATAAAGGCTCTGCGAAGCCTGGAGCGTCAGCGGCGCGCAGAAGATGACTTCGGCGAACTCAGCCGCAACGGCGATCATGTCTTCCGAGCCGCCGGCCTGCACGATCACTGGATAGCCTTGTGGGCTGCGCGGGATATTGAGCGCACCCAGCACCTTGAAATGTTCGCCGCGGTGATTGAGGTTGTGCAGCCCTTCGGGCGCAAAGAACTGCCCGCTCGCTTTGTCGCGCACGAAGGCGTCGTCGTCCCAAGTATCCCAAAGGCCAAGCACGACGCGGGCGAACTCGCGCCCGCGGTCATAGCGCTCGCCGTGCTCGTAATGCGTCTCGCGGCTGAAGTTGCGCGCCTCGTTTTCCTGCCCCGAGGTCACCAGATTCCAGCCGGCACGGCCGCCGCTCAAATGGTCGAGCGAGGCGAATTTGCGCGCGACGTGGAACGGCTCGTTATAGCTCGTCGACGCCGTCGCCACGAGGCCGATATGGCTGGTGTGGGTGGCAAGCGCGGAGAGAAGCGTGATCGGCTCGAAATTGGCGATGTATTGCGCCGAGCGTGACAACGCCTCGATATGAGCGGCCCTCACGCCGAGATTGTCGGCAAGGAACACCATGTCGAACTTGCCGCGCTCGGCGGTACGCGTGATCTCCAGATAGTGCTGGAAATTGATGCCGGCGTCTGCCTGCGCGCGCGGATGCCGCCACGAGGCCACGTGGTGCCCCGTCGGATTGAAAAAGGCGCCGAGCCGCATCCGGCCTTTGCTGCTCATCGCTGTTTCGCTCGTGATCGCGTCGCCGCGCTCGCGGTGCTTAGTATAGCCGGACGGACATCGAATTCAGCCCTCCCCGACCGGGGGGAGCCAACGCATCCAGCCGCGCAAGGCTGACCGCATTATTCCAAAGACCCGTCCAACGGAATTATTTGGACGACAGGTTGTTGAGAAGCGGAATATCCTTTGCCGGCTTCGGCTTGGGCCGCGATTCCAGATAGGCGTAGATGTCGGCGAGATCGGCATCCGAGATCATTTCGGCGTGGAACGGCGGCATTGCTCCCGCCGGGTTGCGCACGTACGCCTTGAACGCATCGAACGGGAGCGGGGTGTTGGCGATTACCATTCCGCCGCTGGTCGCCACCGAGCCCTGCCCCTCGAAGCCGTGGCATTGCCAGCAGCCGTGCTTGACGAACACGGCTTTGCCGTTCTCCGCCGAAGGATCGGCTGCGGCCGCCGCGGCGCCGGCGAGCATGAAACCCGCGACCAGTGCGAATGGCAGAAGATAAAAGCGAGCAATTTTCATTTTATCCAAACTCCTAGCGCGGTTGCGTCCACACGTTGAGCAGCGCCGGCTGGCCGGATCTGACCACGGCAACCGCTTCTTTCAGCGCAGGGCCGAGATCCGCCGGATCCTTGATCGGGCCCTTGGCCCACCAGCCCATCGATTCGGCGAGCTTGTGATACTCGATGTCGGGATTCATGATGCTGGTGCCGATCGGCGCCAGATCGCTTCCGGTATTGGGATTGCGATCACGGAAATTCGCCAACCGCTGTATGTGCATCACCTCCTGGTGATAGCCGCGGTTGTTGTGCATCACAGCGAGCAGCGGAATCTTGTGCCGCACCGCCGTCCACAAGGCGCCCGGCGCATACATCAAGTCGCCGTCGGACTGGATCGAAACCGAGAAGCGGCCCTCGTCGCGGTTGGCGAGTGCGCCGCCGACCGAAGCCGGCGCGCCCCAGCCCACGCCATAGCCACCCGACGTTCCGGTGAATTGATAGACTTTGTCCATCGGCCACAGCCGCGTCGGCCAGCCGCTGACGTTGCCGGATGACGGCACCAGCGACCAGTCGAAATCCTTGATCTGTGCGTAAATCTCCATGCACAGCCGCGCGGTCGAGATCGGACTTGCGTCCCAGGCGATGGCGGCCGCCTGTTTGGTCGCCTCGCGCGCCCTTTCATGGGCGTCCTTGATGGTCTGGCCGCGCTTTGCGATTGCATCCTTGCGGCTGTCGGGAATCGCGTCCTTGAGGGCTTCGATCAGCGCCGGCAGCGTCGCCTCGACATCGCCGGCGATCGGAACGTCGACGCTCTGGAAGCGCTGATAATCCTGGTAATTGGATTTCGTAATCAGTTGCTGCGTACTGATGCTAATGAGCTTCGTGCCGGGCTTGGTGCGCGGAGACATACTTCCCCAGCCGTCGTGGTTGTTGTCGGTGAATTTGTTCACCGTCGCCCAGTAGTCAGTCAGCTCGAGACCAAGGATCACGTCGGCCTGCGGGATCACGGTTGCGGGCCGGCCGAGGTAATGCGTCGTCGGAAAATTGAGCCGGGAGCGCTGACGCACCAGTGGGGCTTGCAACAGCTCGGCGAGCTGCACGAGCAGGTTCATTCCCTGCTGCGTAATGACCGCGCGATCGGCGACGATTACCGGATGCTCGGCATTGGCCAGCAGACGGGCCGCCTCGCGCACCGCGCCCATTTCGCCGGCCGGCGGCGCGGTCGGAACGAATTTGGGAATATAGAGCGCCTGTCCATAATCGCGCACCGCCTCTTGCGCGAGACCGTCGTCGAGCGAAATGACGACCGGGCCGCAGGGAGGCGTAGTCGCGATCTGATAGGCGCGCACGAACGATTGTGCGAAAGCCTGCGCCGAAATCGGCGTGTCGTCCCATTTCGTGTAATCGCGCACGATCGCGTTGATATCTTGCGCCGAATGGAAGGTCGGTACGCCGGGGGGCCGATGCGCGGCATCCATATCGTTGCCGGCGATCACGATCACCGGCGCGTTGTCGCAAAACGCGTTATAGATATTCATAGTCGCGTGCATCAGGCCGACCGTGCCATGGCACGTGGTCAACAGCGGCTTGTTGGCGATCTTGTAGTAGCCGTGAGCGATGCCGACGCCGACTTCCTCGTGCGTGCAGGTGAGGAATTCCGGCATCGTGTTCTTGCCGTAGTCGATCAGTGATTCGTGCAGCGCGCGGTAGCTCGAGGCCGGATTGGACGGCAGGTATTTGATATCGAGCGACTTGATCACGTCGACCATGAAGTCCGAGGTGGGCCGGCGGTTCTCGGTCGAATAGGGCGGGATGTTCGGGATGTCGGTCTCGGCCGCCGCGACGTGCTCGTTGGGCGGCAGCACCGCCGGCGGACGCGGCTCTCCTGATGTCGCGGCATCCGGCGCGGCGCGGGCGGGATTGACTGCGCCGGCGGCGCCGGCGACGGCCGCCGCGGTGAGAAATTTGCGGCGATCGAGTTTCGGATCGGATTGTTTTTTCGGCATTCTTCTCTCCCGTCGGCAAGGTTGTCGGCAAGGTTGATTGGCGAGCCTGCACGGCGGGCCCGGCGTCGATTGGCCGGTAAATTAGCATCGCGCCCGTGCCGCTCACAACGAACGGCACGCGTGCTCGCTCCGCGGCCCATGCATGGGTTGCCGATATGGAAACCTTTTTGCCCATCGGCTTTTGGGTTCCCGATTCGGGCGGAGCAGCAGCGCGTAAAGGCTGCCGTTGTCGGCTGTTGCAAACCACCGGTTAAGGATTTCCGCCAACAATGCAGCCTTCCCGCCGCCGGGCGCATAGGCCTTTAACCGATGACTGCAAGCCCCGTGGAAGGACAAGCCCTGCCTGCCGGCAGCTCCACGCTGCAAGTCGCCGCGCCGCGAACATCGGGACGTGCACCGCTCTGCTTCGTCATCGATTCTGACGCAAGCATCCGCCACTTTCTTTCCCTTATCATGCACGGCGCCGGCCTCGACACGGAGGAATTCGCCGACGGCCAGGGCCTGACCGCGGCTTTGGCGCGGCGCACCCCGGATGCCGTTTTCCTGAACATTCCGCTCGACTCGGCCGAAGCGATCGGCTGTGTCGTCGCGCTCGGCCAGCGTGGCTACAGCGGCTACTTGCAGCTGATGTCGAGCCGCGGCTCGGCGGTGCTCGCCCACGTCAAGAGCATCGGCGACCAGCACCGGCTGCTCATGCTGCCGCCGTTGAAAAAGCCGTTCGAAACCAGCGTCGTTCTCAAGGTTCTCCAAGACATCAAGCTCGGCGATCCGCCGACCGTCGCCGGCCGGGTCGATCTCAACGAGGCGCTGAGCAAAGACTGGGTGGAATTCTGGTTCCAGCCGAAGATCGACCTGCGCAAAAAGCAGCTGGTCGGTGCCGAGGCGTTTGCCCGCGTCCGCCATCCGATTCACGGCGTGCTCACCCCGGGCGCCTTCATGCCTGGCGCGAGCGAATCAAGCTTGGTGACGCTGTCGGAGCTCGCCTTGGCGCAGGCTCTGCGCGCCGGCCTCAACTTCGCCAAGCTCGGCGTCAACCTGCGGCTCGCGGTCAACATTCCGGTCAACGCGCTCGTGAAGATCGCTGTCGCAGACATCGTGCAGAAATACCGGCCGCAATACGACAAGTGGCCGGGGCTGGTGATCGACGTCACCGAAGAGCAGATCGTGACCGATCTGAAACTGGCAAGCGACCTCACCAAGCGCCTCGCTCACCTCAACGTCAAGCTGGCGATCGACGATTTCGGCCGCGGCTATTCCTCGCTGGTGCGCCTGAAGGAGCTGCCGTTCGCCGAATTAAAGCTCGACCGCGCCTTTGTCGCCGATTGCGGCACCGACAAAGTCAACGCGCCATTGTGCAAGACCGTCATCGATCTGGCGCACAATTTCGGCTCGATCGCCGTGGCGATCGGCATCGAGAAGGCCGCCGATGCGCTCGCGCTGGTCAGCATGGGCTGCGATTACGGTCAGGGATTTCTGCTTGGCCAACCGATGCCGGAAGAACGCTTCACGTCGCTGTTGCGCCAGCGCGCCAGCGCGAACAAGCAAAGCTCTCCGGCGGCAGCCGGCCACTCGCTGGAAAAGCGCCGCGCCTGACGAGGGCAGCGTATCGGGCTTAATGCGTCCAGGCGCCACGCCGCGTAGCGGCGAAGTTGTCAGAGTAGGAAATGCGCGGCCGCTGCGTCGGCGGTGGGCTGTCGAACAGCTCGTAAGCGATGCCCTCGCGCTCGCAATAGGCGACGGCCTCTTCCTTGGTCTGAAAGAACAGCCGCAGTTGCTGCTTCATGTCGCCCGAACTGGTCCAGCCCATCAGCGGCTCGACCATGCGCGGCTGTTCCGGCTCGTAGTCGAGCACCCATTCCTTGGTCTTGGCGCGGCCCGACTGCATGGCGGTGCGCGCCGGCTTGTAGATGCGTGCGGTCATGCGAAAATTCTTCCTCGAAGCGGTAACGGAAATCGAAACGCCTTCCCCGACGCGACCGAAAGATCCATCGCGTAGCGAAGGAATTGGTCGGGGCAGCAGGATTTGAACCTGCGACCTGCAGTACCCAAAACTGCCGCGCTACCAGGCTGCGCTATACCCCGCAACTATCCCGGTTCAGAAATCCGCATCATTTCGGCCTGCAACTCATTATGCGGATTTCTGAACCAAAGCGACGCTAGTTCAACAAGTTGACAGCCTTCTTCGATTCCGAACTTCGGAATTGGAACTCGCGCTCGCGGCTTTGGATACATTTTTCCGCCACAGCCAGCAAGGCGGTGTCCCAACGCGATCCACCCTCATAGGGATGACAGCTTGGCCTCGATTGCGCTTGAGACCGGACCAGACGTTGCCAGATTACGCGCGCCCAGAGGCCCATATAGAGGAGGCCGGAGGCCCACCGCTCACCCGCCGTTGCCGATGACACTGCCGGTCACCCTATCGCCGACCGCGATGCCAAGTTTGTCGGCCGTGCCGGCAATCACTTCGAGCACGAAGCGGACCGGGTAGCGTGACGGGATGAGCGCATCCGACATCGGCTTGGCGTTCTCAGCGATGTGCATAACCTGTCCGTTGCCAGCGATAAAAATCATATCGAGCGGAATGTAGGTGTTGTGCATCCAGAACGAGACTTCCTGATCACGCTTGAAATCGAACAGCATCCCCTGCCCCTCGGGCAGGCGCTTGACGAACATCAGGCCGCGCTCACGCTCGGCGTTGTTGGTCGCCAGCTCGACGCTGAAGGCATGTACGCCGTTTTTGGAGACGATTTGGATCGTCGCCTGTCCGGCCGCTTGCGCCGGCGCGAAGGCGAAGCAAGCGGCGCCGACGACGACCGCGCAGGCTGCAGCAACGCCCAGCGCCCTCTTGCGCAGCGATAAAAAGACGCAGGCGAGTTTCGCTAGTGTGAAGCCAGACCGAGCGGTCCGCCCTCCGGGCGCACCTCGGCCGCCATCATCCCCTTGGGGCCGGGACCAAAGCGCACCAGCACAAACTGGCCGGGCCGCAGTTCGGTCATGCCGAAGCGCCGAAGCGTTTCCATATGGACGAAAATGTCCGGTGTTCCGTCGCCGCGAGTAAGGAAGCCGAAACCACGAAGCCGATTGAACCATTTGACCTGTGCCCGTTCGAGACCACTCGTCGGCGTCACAGTAACATGAGTTCGCGGCGGCGGCATCTGGGCCGGATGGATCGCCGTCGACTCGTCCATCGAAATGATGCGGAAGGCTTGCAGGCCCTTGGGCCGGGGGAGCACTTCGCACACCACCCGCGCACCCTCATAGGCTGTCTGAAAGCCGTCCCGGCGAAGGCAGGTCACGTGCAGCAGCACGTCCGGCATGCCGTTATCCGGAACCATGAAGCCGTATCCCTTGGCGACATCGAACCATTTGATGACGCCGGAGACTTCGATGACGTTCGCCGCGGTCTCGTTGCCGAGATCGAGGTCGGGTTCGAATCCTGGTCGAGAGGATTTTGGTTGGAAAATGTCCGACGCCATGACGCCGTGGCCGCCGCTCTTTGCTGACGCCCCGGGGGCGCATTACGAATCTCTGCAATCGAAGATAACACTCGCGTTCCGGCCGTGAAGGACAAAAATGCAACACTGTCCCAAAAGCGACATTTACCTGTGAACAAAGTGGATGACGTTGGGTTCGGTGGCTCATTCAATGGACGATGAACGGTTCGAGCACCGTTCCGATGTCCTGATGGACGACTAAATCGGCCAAATCGTCGAACTCGGTCGGCTCGCGATTGATAATCACCAGTGCCGCGCCGTTGCGTTTGGCCATCAGCGGGAAGCCGGCTGCCGGCCAGACGACGAGCGACGATCCAATCGCCAGGAACAGATTGCAGTGCAGCGTAAGTTCCTCTGCCCGCTGCATGGCATCGCCCGGCATCGCTTGGCCGAATGAAATGGTCGCGGTCTTGATGAAGCCGCCGCAGCCGGGACAGTCGGGAGCGCAGCCGTTACCCGCCTCCATCCGCTGCCTTACCCACGTCAATTCGTAACGGTCGCCGCAATCCAGGCAGGTCGCAAAGGTTGTATTGCCGTGCAGCTCGACGACGTGTTCCGCGGCAATGCCAGAGGCTTGATGTAAATTGTCAATGTTTTGCGTCACCACCCCCGGCACTTTCCCGCTGCGGTAGAGGCTGGCGAGCGCCCGGTGGCCGCGCCCCGGCCGAGCGTCGCCGAATTGATCGCTCATGGCGAAGCGGCGGCGCCAGGATTCGTTGCGTGCCTCCTGACTCGCGAGGAATTCATCGAACGGGATCGGCCGGTTCTTGGTCCACAGGCCGCCCGGGGAGCGGAAATCCGGAATCCCGCATTCGGTGGAGATGCCGGCGCC
>DATJTL010000487.1:0-5343 GCA_035503415.1 Xanthobacteraceae bacterium | reverse complement strand
CTGGCAGGGGCTCGACGATCTGCCGCCGTTCAAGACCACCGTGACCGCCGATTCGACGCGCAAGATCATCGCCCGCAACGATTCGCCGGATATTTCCTTCGACCGCTCGATCAATCCCTATCGCGGCTGCGAGCACGGCTGCGTCTATTGTTTCGCCCGGCCGACCCACGCCTATCTCGGGCTGTCGCCCGGGCTCGATTTCGAATCCAAGCTGTTCATGAAGCCGAACGCGCCGGAGCTTTTGGAGCGCGAATTGTCGGCCCCCGGTTACGTACCGAAAATCATCGCCATCGGTACCAATACCGATCCTTACCAGCCGATCGAGCGGCGCTTTAAAATCATGCGCGGCATCCTCGAAGTTCTCGAGCGCGCCGGCCATCCGGTCGGCATCGTGACGAAATCAACGCTGGTGCTGCGCGATCTCGACATCCTGTCGCGCATGGCCGAGCGCGATCTGGTCAAGGTGGCGATCTCGGTGACCTCGCTCGACAGCAAGCTCGCGCGTGCCATGGAGCCGCGTGCGCCGACGCCGCCGCGGCGGTTGGAAGCCTTGGGACAATTGGTCAAGGCCGGGATACCAACGTCTGTCATGGTTGCTCCCGTCATCCCCGCGCTCAACGATGCCGAGATCGAGCGCATTCTCGAAGCGGTGGCCGCGGCCGGCGTGCGCCATGCCGGCTACGTGCTGCTGCGCCTGCCGCTCGAAGTGCGCGATCTGTTCCGCGAATGGCTTATCGAGAATTATCCGGACCGTTATCGCCACGTCTTCAAGCTCGTGCGCGACACCCGCGGCGGCAAGGATTACGATTCGAGCTTCGGCAAGCGCATGACCGGCTCGGGCCCGATCGCCTGGATGATCGGGCGACGCTTCGAAGTCGCCTGCGAGCGGCTCGGCCTCAACAAGACGAAGGTCGCAACCACGACCGCGCACTTCCGTCCGCCGCGGCCGGCGGCGGAGCAGCTCGCCTTGTTTTGATCGCCAGTCGGTAGCTTCTAACCCCCGGCAATCCTCCGGACTACTGGCGCACGTTGCGGATCGCGCTGCCGCGTGGTCATCATGGCGCATGAGTCGCAAGGAAACCGGTCGCAACGAAACTGGTCGCAATGGTAACGGCCGCAAGCAGGGCACGGCCCCGCGGCTGCCGCTCGACGAGGAGATCGTGCGTCCGACCTTCCGCCGCGAGCGTTCTGCGCTCAAGCGCGGGGTGTGGCCGATAGCCGGCTGCGACGAAGCGGGCAGGGGTCCGTTGGCCGGGCCGGTGGTCGCTGCCGCCGTCATTCTCGATCCGGACAACATTCCGCGCGGGCTCGACGATTCCAAGCGGCTCACGGCGGAACGGCGCGAGGTGCTCTACGAGCGGATCTGTGCCCGCGCGCAGGTCGCCGTCGCCATGGCGCCGCCGGCGCGCATCGACCGCGACAACATTCTGCGCGCGTCGCTTTGGGCGCTGGCGCGCGCGGTCTGCTCGCTGCCGGTGCGGCCGTGTCTGGTCTTCGTCGATGGCCGCGACCGCATCGATTGCGGCTGCGACTGCGAAGCGGTGATTGGCGGTGATGGGCTCGTCGCCTCGATTGCGGCGGCCTCGATCGTCGCCAAGGTCACGCGCGACCGGCTGATGACCTGTCTGGGCGCCGCGCATCCCGGCTACGGCTTCGAGCAGCACAAGGGCTACAGCGTGCCCGAGCATTTTGCCGCGCTCGGCCGGCTCGGCCCTACCATCCATCATCGCCGTTCATTCTCGCCGGTGGCGGGGGCGTTCGGCCTGCTCGAGGGCGACGTGGACGAGGCCGTCGCCGACATATTGCCGCTCTAGCCGCTCCGCTTTATAGCCACGCTATGGCGTATCTCGTGCGTGTCGGGCCAAATGTTCTACGTCCCTCTTTATTTTGAAGCGATACGCGCGCGCCCGCTGCTGGTGTTCTGGCTGGCGACGCTCACTCAGGCGGTGCTGTGGCTTGCGGTGCCGATCCTGTTCTACGCGGCGCCGCCCGGCGATCTGGCGCAGGTGCTCGCCATCGGCCATCAATTCCAGTTCGACAGCGACGTCGGACCGCCGCTCGCCTTTTGGCTCGCCGAGATCGCGTTTCGCGCCGGCGGACCGGTGGGCGTTTATGCGCTCTCGCAGGTTTGTGTGATCGCTACGTACTGGTGCGTATTCCGGCTCGGCAGCGCCATCGTCGGCCCCGCCCAGGCGGTGGTCGCCGTGCTGCTCATGGTCGGCATTTCGTCGTTCAGCGTGCCGACGCCGGATTTCGGACCGGCGGTGCTGACGATGGCGCTGTGGGCCTTCGTGCTCCTGCATTACTGGCGGGCGGTCGCCGAGGGACAACGGCGATCATGGTATCTGCTTGGCGTCGGCGCGGCCTTGATCCTGCTCACCAGCGAGGCGGCGCTCATCCTGCTCGGTACGCTTGTACTGTTCACGGTTTTTGCCCCGCGCGGGCGCGCGGCTCTGGAAAGAATTGATCCGTGGATCGTCGCCGCGGTGTTGGTATGTGCGCTGTTCGTGCATCTGCTCTGGCTCGAAGGCGCCAGTGACAGCCTGACGCCGACCATCGCGCGGCTGCGCGAAGCCGGCATTGCCGAAACCAATATGATCTCCTGGCTGCGGCTCGTGAGCGCGCTCGTTCTCGCCCATGCCGGGCTTGCGATCCTGGTGGTGCTGGCGGGCGGCTGGCCGCGGGTGAGTGCCGGTCCGCTGCCGGCGCTCAAGCGTGGCGCCGTCGACGACTTCGCCCGGCGTTTCGTGAAGGTCGTCGCGTTGCTGCCGGCTCTGCTGTCGACGATCATCGCGGTCGTGCTCGGGCGCCCGCTGCCGATCGGGGGCATCGCGCCGCTTCTGGTGCTCTCGGCGCTCGCGGTGGTGCTGATCGCCGGCGACGCGATCGAGCTTTATCATCAACGCATTCTCGGCATTGCCTGGACCGGCCTGCTGCTGGTGCCGGCGATCATGGTGCCGGCGGTCATGGTCCTGCTGCCGTGGACGCTCGGCAGCGAGGTTTCGGTTGCGCAACCGGCTGCCGCCATGGGGCGCTTCTTTGCCGATGCTTTTCAGAGCAGGACCGGACGTCCGCTCGCCGTCGTCAGCGGCGAAATAGGGCCGGCGGCGATTATCGCACTCGGCGCGCCGAGCCGCCCGAGCGTCTATTTCGAAGATGACCCGCAGCGCTCGCCCTCGGTCACGCCGGCCGATATCCGCAAAAAGGGCGCCATCGTGGTCTGGCTCGCCGCCGACACCAATCCGGCGCCGCCGCCCGAGATCAAGGCGTATTTTCCCGACATCGTTCCGGAAGTCCCGCAGGTCTTCGAGCGGCGCGTGCAGGGACGCATGCCGCCATTGCGTGTCGGCTGGGCGGTGATCCGGCCCGCGCCCGTTACCGCGCAAGCGGCGGCGCGCTGATCGGCGCGCAAGCGCGATCACGTTCGGCGGTCAAATGGCGTATCATTCCCCGATGCTCAAGTTTGCGCAGGCTTAGCGGGGCGCAGATTTCAACACGGAGAGTTGTAGGCATGAACGCCAACGCATTTTCGTCGTGGCAGCTCTGGGCCGTGCTGTCGGCGGTGTTTGCGGCGCTGACGGCGATCTTTGCCAAGCTCGGCGTCGAGAACGTCAATTCCGATCTGGCGACCTTCATCCGCACCATCGTCGTCGTTTGCATTCTGGCGCTGATCGTTTACGCCACCCGGCAATTTCAGAACCCGGCGGATATCTCGGCGCGAACCTATCTGTTTCTGCTGCTGTCGGGGCTCGGCACCGGCGCGTCGTGGCTGTGTTATTTCCGCGCGCTAAGTCTCGGCAACGCCGCACAGGTCGCGCCGATTGACAAATTGAGCGTCGTTTTGGTCGCGGTGTTCGGCGTACTGTTCCTCGGCGAACGACTCTCGGCGCTCAACTGGCTCGGCATAGCCCTGGTAGCGGCCGGCGCAATTCTGGTCGCGTTCTAGAGCGCAATCGTTTCATATTGAAACGATTGACGCTCTAGCATTTTGGTGGGGCATGATCTTTTCGGAAAACCGGTTTCCACTTTTCCGGATCATGCTCTAAGCACGCGAACTCATAAGCGCTTGTGGCCGGACCTATTCTGCCGGGCTTAAGACTGCAGAGGCACCTTCTTTAGCCCCCTCTCGCCGATAGACGATCCATCCAAACCAGAGCGCGGCGAACAGGACGATGAAGGAGCCGATTGCCGCGATCGGATCTCCGCCGGGATGGCCCGAGAAGATCAGCCCCACGCCGGTTGTGAGGACAACGGTTCCGGCGATCCAGGTCCACACCTGCAGGATAGCGGATCTGGAGCGTTCGAGCGCCGGATTGAGACGATAGTAGGTGCCGATCAGGAACAGCGAAACCCATCCCAGCAGATTGAGATGCGCGTGCGCCGGCATAGTGGCGTGGTTTTCAGAAATCCCCATGATGATGCCCCAGATCATCCCGGCGATGACGAACAGCACGGCGGCGCGAAAGCTGAGCGAAGACGCCTTCATGTGACCCTCCCCAGTGATTTACTTTGCGGCGATGAGCTTATGCATACCGGAAGGTTGCCGTCCACCGGCGGTATCGCGTCGTTTGACCGGCGCCGATCGGCTTGCGACAAGACAGCCGCGCGCTTTGACCATGGATGCCGGCATGCCGTTTTTACATCCGATCTCCGATCGCTACTTTGAGGATTATGTTGAAGGCGACGTGCATTGCTTTGGCACGATCGCGGTCGGGGCCGATGAGATAGTCGCCTTCGCCAAGCAGTTTGACCCGCAGACCTTTCATACAGATCCGCAGGCGGCCAAGAGCGGCCCCTTCGGCGGCCTTATCGCCAGCGGATGGCACACTGCGAGCCTGATGACGCGGCTCTTCATGGATCACTATCTCACCAAAGTGGCGAGCCTGGGTTCTCCCGGCGGCGATGAGTTGCGCTGGGTCAAGCCGGTGCGTCCAGGCGACAGCCTGTCAGTGCGCGTGACCGTCCTCAAGGCCGTCCCGTCGAAATCAAAGCCCGATCGCGGCGCCGTCACCTCGTTTGTCGAGGTGATCAATCAGGCGAGCGAAACGGTGATGACGTTTAAGGTCATCAATATCATCGCCAGGCGTTCGCGGGAGAGCTGAAAGTAGCAATGTCGGACATCGCGAGCCTGGATGTGTGCGATCCAGTGCGTGAAAATGTCAGGCCGCCAGCGCCTTCTTGATCGCGAGAAAATCGCGCCAGGCGAGCCGCTTCTGCAGCGGCTGACGCAACAAATAAGCCGGATGCAGCGTGGCGATGGCGCGGATTTCGCGGCTGCCGGTATCGTATTTGAACCAGCGGCCGCGCGTCCTGGTGATGCCTTCCCGCGTGCCCAGCAGCGTC